>DASZPI010000594.1:0-3106 GCA_035550355.1 Pirellulales bacterium | reverse complement strand
TGATCGCGATCGTGCCAGTTTCAGCGACGGCGAAGTTCGCGCCGCTGATTCCTACATCGGCCGCCATAAAGGCGCCGCGCAGCCGTTGGCGGCCATAGGCGACCATCTCTTCGCAGCTATCGGGCAACTCGCGGCCGGCATCGCGGCTGAGGATGGCACGCGCCTCTTCGAGCGTCAGGTGCATGGCCGGGGCTACGATGTGGCTCGGACGATGGCCGGCCAACTGGATCATGAACTCGCCGAAGTCGGTTTCGACGACCTCGATTCCTTGGCTTTCGAGCGCCGAATTCAGGTGAATTTCTTCACTGGTCATCGACTTGGATTTCACCACGCGCTTCGCCCCAGCAGCATGAATGATCTTCAAGATCGCTTCACGCGCCTCCGCTGCGTCGCCGGCCCAATGCACCTGCCCACCCCGCGCCATCACGCTTCGCTCGAGCGTTTCCAAGTGCTTGTCGAGCTCGGCCAGGGTCGCGTCTTTGATCGCTCGGCCGCGATTGCGCAAAGCGTCGCTCTCGGCCAAGGCCGCAAAGGCGTCGCGATTGCGTTGGCCCATCGTGTCGCCGAGGTTGACGAGAGCCAGTTGCAAGTTCGCGTCGGCAAGCGCCTGACGCGAGGCGCTCAGAAATTCGTGATGCTCATGACGCGCGTAGGCATCGGTGACAGGTGTTGCGGCATTGTCGAGGTTTTCGGCAGTGCTCATTTACCTAAGCGTCCTCACGAGAATGTCAACCCACGGTGCCAAGCCGACGGCCAGCGTTCCGAGTTTGATACTGGTCGGCGGTCGATCATCGCGCAGGCGCAAGGCCACCGCCATCAGCACCAACGCGATCGCACCGACGACGATCGCGTCAAACGAAAAAAACTGCGCAAGCGCTATAAATTTCGTGCTCGTGTTATTTTTCAGCGCGCTGAGGGCGCGCAGGGCGAGACTAATTGCCTCGCAGACCATCGCCATGCCGGTCGCGAGCATCCAGCAAATGGTGATAATTTCCGCAAGATGTTTCGACCCGGATCGGCCGGCCGTGAGCGCGGAATCGCCGGTATTTTCGCGCGGTGGCCGAACCTTCGGACGAGAGGCGTGCTTGCGTGACAAGTTATTTTGCCGCGGTCGTATCAGCTTGCTGCTTCAAGGCATGGGCATTGCTGGAAGGATAGTGGAATTCGACACCTGCAGCAAACCGTTGCTCAAACGCAACGTGCCAGCGAGTTGCCTTGGGAGCTTTCTTGACAGAGAATAGTTATTGGGAAACTGCTTCGACGTTATCGACCTTGAGGAGACAGCCATGAAGTCGTGGATCGCCGTTGTCAGTTCGCTCGCTGTCGTCGCGCTTGCCTTCGTCGCGTTGGCCAGCGTGGGGCACGCTCAGACGATTGTTTATGAGACCTATAGTCCTGTCGTTGTTTCGGCTCCGACGGTGACTGCGTACTCGCCGGTGGTCACGTCGTATTCGCCGGTCGTGACGGAAGTGCTGTCGCCGGTGACGACCACGGTCCCCACTGTGGCGTATAGCCCCGTGGTCACCTACAGTCCCGTTACTACTTACACGCCGGTTACCACGTATCGGCCGGTCACGGCATATTCGCCGGTTGCGACCTCCGTGGTGGCGTATAGCCCGGTGGTGACCAGTTCGGTCGTCGCTTACACACCCGCGGTGCTAGTGCCTGTCTCGACCGGGCCACGGTATGTGCCAGGCGAGCCGATCCGCAATGCGATCCGCGCCGCGTTCCGTTAAGCAATGGCTGAAGCTCGGGAATTTTCGGCAAAGCGGCTGCTGAAGATCGTTGCCGGCTCGGTGTTGGTCGGCGCGGGAGTTCTTGGCTTGTTGCTACCGGTGATTCCCGGCTGGGCGCTGATTATTCCGGGCGCGCTGTTGCTGGGTTTCGATGTGGCGATGATCGGCGTGTATCTCGAACGCCACGAGCATCGTTGGCCGCGGATGCGCCCATGGATCGTGAAGCTGCGCGGCTGGTTGCCGAAAAAACGTGCCGCGTCTCGAGACAATCAGGGCCAGTAAGGGCGCCAATACCCTCATGCCGGTTTGCTGCGGCAAGCTGGACTCGCGCGGCGCGGCATGCTAGCCTCGTACTCGCTTCGAGCCCACCCACATCGTTCCCACCTGTATAGGAGTCAAACACGCATGCGACACGTCGTTTCGTTGACTGCCGCCGCATTGACGTTCGCCTTTGCGGCCACCGCCTTTGCCGAACCGAAAGCTGGCGATCCGGCCCCCGATTTTTCAATGATGGGTACCGACGGCAAGGTGCACAAGCTTTCCGACTACCGAGGCAAAAAGGCGGTCGTCATCGCTTGGTTCCCCAAGGCCAAGACCGGCGGCTGCACCAAAGAATGCAAGAGCATGAAGGAATTCGGCAAGGAGTTGCGAAAATACGACGTTGCCTACTTCACCGCCAGTTGTGACACGCCGGAGTACAACAAGGAGTTCGCCACCGAGCTGGATCTTGATTACCCGATCCTGAGCGATCCGAGCAAGGAAGTCGCCACGGCGTATGGCGTGGTGCACGAAGGTCGCGCGGTGCCCGAGCGCTGGACGTTCTATATCGGCAAAGATGGCAAGATCGCTTACGTCGACAAGGAAGTTCAGAAGCGCACCGAAACGCACGGCAAGGACGTGGCTGCCAAGCTCGGCGAGCTGGGCGTCGCGAAGAAGTCGTAGTTGTGACGATCGCTTAGCCGCGACGCGGAGCGCGCGTTCGCGCGTCGCGGCTAAATTTCTTGCTCTGCCACGAGGGCGTCGAATTCCGCCTCGCTGAGCACGCGCACCCCAAGCTTCTGGGCCTTCTCGAGCTTGCTCCCGGCCTCGGCGCCGGCGACCAGGTAATCGGTTTTCTTCGAAACGCTCGATGCCGCGCGACCCCCGAGCTGCGCGATCAACGCCTCGATCTCGTCGCGCTTGTATTTCTCCAGGGTGCCGGTGACCACCAGCGTTTTGCCTTCCAGCGGTCTGCGGCCCTCGGCTGCCGGCTCGGGCGGTGCGGTCATATCGACCCCGGCTGCGCGAAGCTCGGCAACCACCTCGCGGCCGAAACGGCTGTGCATGAATTCGTGCACGCTGAGGGCAATCACCGGACCAATTTCTGGTAC
>DASZPI010000593.1:0-2563 GCA_035550355.1 Pirellulales bacterium | reverse complement strand
GCGAAGTCGAGAAGTACGACGTCCCCGCCGGCGCCATCCTGCGTGTCGAAGAGAACAAGGAAGTGCCCGCCGGCGCGGTCCTGTGTGAATGGGACCCGCACAGCATTCCGATTCTCGGCGAAGTCGGCGGCAAGGTGCGCTACGAAGACGTCATCGACGGCGAAACGATGCGCACCGAAAAAGACCCCAGCGGCCACATCCGCAAGGTCATCATCGAGCACAAGGGCGATCTGCATCCGCAGGTCATCATCGAAGACGAGAGCGGCAAGATTCTCGACTTCTACTACATGCCCGAAAAGGCGAACATCGAAGTCAACGAAGGCGACATCATCTCGGCCGGCACCCTGCTGGCCAAGACGCCGCGCGAAGTGGCCGGCACGCAGGACATCACCGGCGGTCTGCCGCGCGTCACGGAAATCTTCGAAGCCCGCAAGCCCAAGGACCCGGCGGTGATCGCCGAGATCGACGGCACCGTGGAGCTGTTGGGCGAGAAGCGGCGCGGCAAGCGCACGATCATCGTCCGCAGCGAATCGGGCATCGAACGCGAACACTTGGTCTCGCACGGCAAGCACCTGCGCGTGCATGCCGGCGACTACGTGAAGGCGGGCGAGGCGCTGGTCGACGGGCCGCTGGTGCCGCACGATATCCTCCGCATTTCGGGCGAAGAAGCGGTGCAGCAGTACCTGACCCGCGAAATTCAGAACGTCTATCGCAGCCAGCGCGTCGATATCGACGACAAGCACATCGAGATCATCGTCGCCCAGATGCTCCGCAAGGTTCGCATCGAAAGCGTCGGCGATACCGGCCTGCTGCCCGGCAGCGTGATGGACAAGTTCGACTTCCGCGCCCAGAACCAGCGGCTGCACGGCGCGCTGAAGATCACCGACAAGGGCGACAGCGACTTCGTCGTCGGCAGCGTTGTTCCGAAGGAAGCGATCGAGCAAACCAACGCTCAGATCGAAGCCCTGGGAGGCGACGTGGTCAAGGGCACGCGTCCGAAGCCGGCTACCGCCAGCACGCAGCTGTTGGGCATCACCAAGGCCAGCGTGCAAAGCGCCAGCTTCATCTCGGCCGCCAGCTTCCAGGAAACGACCAAGGTGCTTACCGAGGCAGCCCTGGCCGGCAAGGTCGACAACCTGGTCGGCCTCAAGGAGAATGTGATCCTCGGGCACCTGGTTCCTGCGGGCACCGGCTTCAAGACGTATCAAGAATCCGAAGTCCGCATCGCCAAGGAAGCGCTCGAAGAACTCGCTGCCGCCAAGGACCGCGTGCTCTCGCGCAGCTTCCCGCTGCTCGACAGCGCCCTGGCGGGCGACGGCAACGGCGAAGGCGCTGCCAAGAAGCCGCAACCCACGGCCGGCACCCTCGGCGAGCTGTTGGGCGAAGAATAAGAACACTGCAAACGCGACTGCGAGCAACATCATGGCCAAGAGCAAAAAGAAGGTCGAAACCGTGTTCCTCGTCTGCGAGGAAACCGGCGACTACAACTACACGATCCGGCGCAAGCAGGGTGGCGAGAAGCTCAAGCTGAGCAAGTATTCGCCCCGCCTGCGTAAGCACACCTTGCACCTCGAAAAGAAGAAGTAACCTTGCCGGTGGGCAGACATGCGTGTCTGCCCCGTGGATCTGAGTTCGCAGGGTTCAGGCATAGGATGCCGCATGGCCAAGCGTTGGCGGATTCGCCCTCACGACGCCGATCGAGTGCGAGCGCTCGAGCGCGTGGCCGGGGTGCCTGCCGTCGTGGCCCAACTGTTGCTGGGGCGCGGGATCGACCACCCCGAGCGGATCCGCGACTTTCTCGACTGCAAGCTCTCGCATCTGGGCGATCCCGCCGAGCTGCCCGGAGCCGTTGAGGCGGCCGAGCGCTTGCACGCGGCGATCGCGGCGAAACGCAAAATCGCCGTGTACGGCGACTACGATGTGGACGGCGTCACCGGCTCGAGCCTGCTGGTCCGCTGCCTGCGCCTGCTCGGCGCCGACGCCACGACCTACGTGCCGCATCGCATCGACGAGGGGTACGGCCTCAACGACGATGCCTTGCGCACGCTTGCCGCCCAAGGTGTGCAGACGGTCGTCACGGTCGATTGCGGCATCGCCAGCGTCGCCGAGGCGCGGACCGCCGCCGAGCTCGGCCTCGAGTTGATCATCACCGACCACCATTGCTACGGCGACCAACTGCCCGCCGCGGCCGCCCTGGTGCATCCGCGGCTGCCCGGTTCGGTCGGCGGCTTTTCAGAGCTCAGCGGCGCCGGGGTGGCATTCAAGCTGGCCTGGGCATTGTGCCAACGCACTAGCGGCGCCAAAAAGGTCAGCGAGCCGATGCGCGACTTTTTGGTCGATGCCGTGGCGCTGGCCGCCATCGGCACCGTGGCCGATTGTGTTCCACTGGTCGGCGAAAATCGTGTGCTCGTGCAGTTCGGTCTCAAGACGCTGCGGCAGCGTCCGAACCTGGGGCTGGCGGCGCTGGAGCGCGTGGCCGAGCTCGATCGCAAGGCCGAGCTCGACTGCGAAGACATCGGCTTCACGCTGGCGCCACGGATCAACGCCACCGGCCGCCTGGGCC
>DASZPI010000592.1:0-7259 GCA_035550355.1 Pirellulales bacterium | reverse complement strand
GGCGACGTCCAACGAAACGATCCAAAAAGCGCGGCAAACGGCCTTGTCGATCCTGTCGCCCCGCGATGCCGACCTGCTGCACGGCCTCGAATTGCACGAGCAGTCGATCGTCTTCGACGCCTACGGCTTCTCGCCGCGCGCAGCGATCGACGCCGAGGCGTACAACGCCGCCATCGCCGCAGGCGCGTCGCAGGACGAGTTGCTGGACCTGAGCGAAGAGTTGAGCAAGACGACGGCGGTCAGCAACCCCGTCGAGCGTGCCGAGTTCCTCGATGCATTTCGCGCAGCGGGCGTCACGTGCATCTTTCAGAATTCCGGTGAAGAAGGAAACGATCCGCTCCGCATGCTCAGGCGGCTAAGCCGCATGACCTATCTCACCGACATGCTCCGGGGCGAGATGTTCAAGGCGGTGTCGCCTGACGATGTCGTGGCCGCCAAGCGCGACGCACGCCTGTGCCTGGCGCTGACCACCAACGGCGTGCCGCTGCGCCAACAGTGGGACAGCGTTCGCGACGAGCTGCGCATGGTGCGGCTGTTCTACCTGCTGGGCGTGCGCATGATGCACGTAACGTACAACCGGCGCAATCTGCTCGGCGACGGCGCCGGAGAACCCAACGACGGCGGACTAAGCGATTTCGGTCATGCGGCCGTCGGCGAGATGAATCGCGTCGGCATGATCGTCGACGTGGCCCATTCGGGATGGCGCACCAGCTTGGAAGCGGCCAAGGCGTCGACGAAGCCGATGGTTGCCAGCCATACGACCTGTGCCGGCCTGTACAAGCACTTCCGTGGCAAACCCGACGACGTGATCCGCGCGATCTGCGATACCGGCGGCCTGGTGGGCATCTGCTGCATCCCGCGTTTTTTGGGAGGCAAAGGCGACATTGCCGCGCTGTTGGACCACATCGACTACGCCGTTTCGAAGTTCGGCGCCGACCACGTCGCCATCGGCACCGACATCGCGTACACCTCGCGCAACGAGGCCGCGGCCCGCAAGCAGCTCGTCAAACAATCCAGCGGCCCGCGCCGGCCGCCAAAGTTCGGGCACCTTTGGCCGGAAGACTCGTATAAAACGACGGCCGAGGCCGAGCAAAGCATTGCCTGGACGAACTGGCCGTTGTTCACGGTGGGCATGGTGATGCGCGGCCACTCGGACGAAACGATCCGCAAGATCCTGGGCGAAAACATGCTCCGCGTGTGGCGCGCGAACCAGCCGGAATTGGCGACCGGTTAGCCCGTTGGGATTGCCGATGTCGTTGCGGTTTCCGATGATGGATCGATCGGACCATCGAACTGACAACGAAAGCGAAATCTCTTGGAAATCCAGCGCAATCCCACCCGGGCAGTTCGCATTGGCAGCGTGACGATCGGCGCCGGGCATCCGATCGCCGTCCAAAGCATGACCGCCACGCACACGCAGGATGTGGCCGCGACGGTGGCCCAGGTCAATGCGCTCGCGGCCGCGGGCGCCGACGTGGTGCGCATCGCCGTCGATAACACGAAGGATGCCGAGGCGTTGGCCGCGATCCGCCAGCAAACCGAGGCGAACCTGTCGGTCGACCTGCAAGAGAATTACCGCCTGGCAACGCTCGTGGCGCCGCATGTCGACAAGGTGCGCTACAACCCCGGGCACCTGTACCACCACGAGCGTACGAAGCCCTGGCAGGACAAGGTCAAGTTCTTGGCCGAGGTCGCCGCGGCCCACGACTGTGCGATGCGCGTCGGGGTGAATTGCGGCTCGGTCGACCCGGCCAAACAGGAACAATTCTCGGAAAGCGATCCGCTGGCCCCGATGCTCGCCAGCGCGCTCGAGCATTGCGCGCTGTTGGATTCGATCGGCTTTACGCGCTACAACGTCTCGCTGAAGGATTCGGACCCGAAAAAAGTGATCGAGGTGAATCGGCGTTTTGCCGCCGAGCGACCCGACGTGCCGCTGCACTTGGGCGTGACCGAGGCGGGCATGCCGCCCGATGGGGTGATCAAAACCCGCATCGCCTTCGAGCAGCTCATTAGTCGTGGCATTGGCGATACGATTCGCGTGTCGCTGACCGTGCCGAACCCGCGCAAGCCCGAAGAGATTGCCGCCGGCCGCAAGATTTTGGACGACATCGCCTCCGGCCGCGTGCGGAGCGTGGTCGATTACGGCCTGTCGACCTTGAACATCATCAGTTGCCCAAGCTGCTCGCGCGTCGAGAACGAGGCGTTTATCGAGCTGGCGGAGCAGATCAAGGAAATGACCGCCTACGCCAAGGATCACGCGCTGACGATCGCTGTGATGGGCTGCCGCGTGAACGGTCCCGGCGAAACTGACGATGCCGACCTGGGGCTGTGGTGCGGGCCGAATTTTGTGAACCTGAAGCGCGGCAAGGCGGAGCTCGGCGCATTTGCGTACGACGCGATCCTGGGGCGCGTGAAGAGCGAGCTCGACGCGTTGATCGCGCAGCGGGCGACCGTGTAGACCGCGAACAGCGGCCCATCTTGCCCCGTCGCCGTGGCTTGTCTTTTATCAATCCAAGCGGGTTGATAAGATTCCGCCCCCGGTCCGACCGTCTCCTGGCGATTCCCACCCTCGTGTTGTTGCGCCACTGCATGACAATTCGCCGCTCGCCAAGCGCCACGCTAGCATTGGGTCTGGCGCTGGTGGTTGGCTGCGCGGGCGTCTCCGAAGCGCCCAACGCGTTGCCCGTGCGACACGCGATGGTCTTCGACCAGTTGGTGGTCTACAGCGACTTCAACTTGCCGCAGCACGACCGCCTGGTCGACGACCTGCGCCAATTGCGCAGCGACGTGACCAAGGCGGTGAACCTGCCCGGCTCGAGCGAATCGATCCACGTCTACCTGTTCGAGAACGAGGATCGCTTTCGCGATTTCCTGGCCAAGCAACACCCCGAGTTTCCCGCGCGGCGGGCCTTCTTCGTCGAACAGGAAGCGCGGCTCACCGTGTACGCGCAGTGGAGCGATCGCGTGGCCGAAGACCTGCGGCACGAGGTGGCCCATGGCTACCTGCATTCGATGGTTCACAACATTCCGCTGTGGTTGGACGAGGGGCTGGCCGAGTATTTCGAAGTGCCGCGCGGCAGCGCGGGGCTCAACCGCCCGCACGTCCGCCTGCTGTTGGCCAAGCAATTGCAAACTGGTTGGCGGCCCGACCTCGCGCGGCTCGAACGACTGGAAGACGTCGGCGGGCTGACACAAGAAGACTACGCCGAAGCGTGGTTGTGGACCCACTGGCTGCTGGAAACCGATCCGCAGCGGCGCGCGTTGGTGCAAGGCTATTTGCAGACGCTTCGCAAGCACGGGTCGGCCGAGCCGTTATCCTCGACCGTCGTGCAGGTCGCGGCCCAACCCGAACAGGCATTGATGCAACACCTGTACGGACTCGCGCCGCAACTGGCCGCGCAATCGCCGTAGCGTGGCTACTCTTTGCGGAACACGCTTCCCTGGTCGATTTGCTGGAAGCCGAGCTTTTTGTACAGTTCGCGGGCCGGTGTGTTGGCCTGCATGGTCTGCACTTCGACCATGGTGATGCCGCTGGCGGCAAGCTGCCTGAAGATCTCGGCCAACAGGTGGGTCGCCATACCTTGGCGGCGGTGTTCCTCGGGAACATCGACGTCGATCAACCCCGCGGCACGCACGCCCCAGCTCGAGGCCAAAGGCTGCATGCTCCAAATCGCGGCGCTAGCCAGCAGCGCATTGCCTTGGTTGGCGCGCAATTCGAACCGCGTGCGGTCGAGCGGCCCGAACACGCAGGCGTCCCACCACGATTGGGCGGGCGGATCGTTGATCAGCTTCAAGGTGCAGCGGCGGCGGATTTGAATTTGTTGCCGATCGATCGGCGGGCGGAAGCTTAGCAGATCGCGATGGAACACGAGCGTGCGGTCGATTTCGCGGTAGCCGGTCGAACGGAACAACTGCTGAGCGCGGGCGGCCGAGCACAGCACTCCGGGCAACTCGCTGCCTCCGTACAGACCCAGGTAGAAGCCGTTCATCGGGCGGATGCCGCCGGCGTACATGACCCTCGCACCGCGCCCCGCCAGATACGCCTCGCAGCGCCGCACCAGTTCGGCGCCGATGCCTTGCCGCTGGTAGTTGGCGCGCACCATGACCAGCGACACCACCCCCCAGTCGGTCGAAACGTCGGCTCCGTTGTTGGTCGGGCCAAAACTTGCGTGGCCAAAGCCGATCGGCATCTCGTCATCCAACGCCAGCACCAGCCCCTGCCGGTCGAAGTACAGCTTGGCCAGCACGTGGCTTTCGAACAGATCGACCGTCAGCGGCTGGACGAGGCCGCGCTCGGGGGCTTGCGATCGCCAGATCTCAACGATCCGCGGCGTGTCACCATTCAGAAAAGCACGGAACGAAATCACGACGTACCCAGGCGAGCGAGGATCACGTTTCCAAGTCTACCCAAATTCCGCCCTCATCGACACGCACGGCGTACATCGGCTGACGCAGGTTTCGGTTGAGCTGATGCTGCCCCGAACGCACGTCGAACTGCCAGCCATGCCACGGACAGGTAACGATCGCCCCGGCCAGGCATCCTTTGCCCAGCGGCCCTCCCTGGTGCGGACAAACACCGTCCAGGGCGTGGTATGTGCCGTCGACGTTGAACAAGGCAATGAGCACATCGTCGGCGACCAGCTCGACCGCCTGTCCAGCCGGACAATCGTCGACCGCAGCAATCCGCACCCAGCGCGCCATGAAATTTGTCCCGTAATGGTGGGAGACCATGGTACCAAGTACGGGCGACGAGGTTTATCCCCGCGGCTGGGTCGAATCGGCCGCAACCATTGGCGTACGACCGGCGTTAGGCGGCAGCGCGGAGCGCTTCGCTCTTTTTGCGGCGTGGAATGCGCGTGTCCTTCCAGCGGCGATGCACCCACCAGTACTGCTCGGGCTGCTGGCGAATGACTTCTTCCAGTTCGCTGGTGTACCACTGGGTAAGCTGCTTGACGTCGTCGCCATGCCCCTCGGGATTACGGGGATCGAAGACGCTGTGGACCGACATGCCGAATTGCATTTCGCCAGGCAACCGCCGGCAGCCGCAGACGACGATCCGCGCGTCCTTGTCGAGCGACAGCAAGGCGATGGCCTTGTGAGCCGAGGCGGGGCGGCCGAAAAACTCGACCCAGCACCCCTTGGTTCCCGCGTATTGGTCGGCAAGAAACACCATCGTTCCGCCGCCGGCGAGCACGTCGAGAATCTGGTCGTAGCCCCCTTTTTTTGGCACGGTGTGCTGCCGGCCGGCGTTGCGCAGGCGATCGATGAACTTGCCGACGTACGGGTTATCCAACGGCCGCGCGACAGCATAGGTCGGAAAACCGAGCATTCCCAGGAACGCGCCGCCGAGTTCAAAGTTGCCGAAATGCGCCGAGACGATCAGCGTCGGTCGGCTATCGAGCAGAATGCGGCAAAGCTGGGTGCCATTGTGCAAGCGGATGTGCTGTCGCCAGTTCGTCTCGTGGATGCAGCGCGGCGCGCGAATCGTTTCGAACGCCATGAGCATCAGGTGTCGCCACATGTGCCAGGCCATTTCGCGGCGCCGCTCGGGGGTGGCGTGCGGAAAGGCCAGGGCCAGGTTCTCTTCGACCACACGCCGACGGAGCTTAATGACCGTGGTGCCAAGGGTTGCGAGAAACTCGGCAAACCAGACGCACATTTCAAACGGCAGCGCCTGGAACACGCAGTAGCAGATGCGCAGCGCGAGGTATTGCAACAAATGCCGCGCGCGTTCCGACATCACCAGCGCCTCCGTGCCGATTCATCCAGCCAGCGGCCGCATGTTACGCAATTCGCAGATTCTTGGCGATGCGAGCTTTGCGAGTGTTGCCAGGCCCGGCCTCGCCATGGCTGCTACTACTGCTGGCAACACCTACTACCCGCGCGGCGCAGCGCAACAGAAATGTTGCAACGCTCATTGCGCTTGGGCGGATTCGAACCGCCGACCTACGGTTTAGGAAACCGTTGCTCTATCCTACTGAGCTACAAGCGCTTTTGTTCCTAAGTCTTTGGTATCAAACACTTAGGGAAAACCAATTTTTCGATTGCAATAAAAGTTGCAATAAACGCCCGCTGGAAGTATAACCCGAGGCTGGCTTAGGGCTTCCGGTCATACATTCCAGCGAGCAAGGTTTATTGCAATGCCACGAACGAAGCAGCGGGGACGCAAAAAGGGCGGCAGTAATACGGCGGGCTTCTACCACTTGAACACCACGACCCGGAAGGGCTGGTATACGTCGGACGGCCCCCGGATTGTAAGGCTTTGCGATGCTGACGGAAACCACGTCAAAGAACGGGCCGACGTAGCAGCGGCTCGGGAAGCCTACGCCCGGTATCGTGAGCAAGTCCACAAAGCTCCCGCCGATCAAATGCGGCTGGCCGACGTGTGCAAGGCGTATCTTGAAACGCTGCCTGATGGCTCGACAAAGCTAAACCGCAGCCGGGCGTTGTTCGACTTTGTAAGCGGCTTCCCGCCCCGGTTTATGAACAAGAAAAATAAGGCTACGGCTGCGGATCGGCTGCACAAGGGCTACGGCGATTTGCCGGTAGGCAAGTTGATTTTTAACGACGTGCGGGAGTGGTGCGCGGCCCACCCCAAGTGGGCGGAACGCGGGGCGGCTCGTTCGGCAATTCAAGCTCTGAAACGCGCCCTTAATTGGGCCGTTGAAATGCAGCTAATCGCCAAGAACCCGATTAAGGGCTACAAGGTTCGCCCGGCGAACAAGCGGGTAACTTACTTTACGCCCGAGCAAGAAGCGGCGATGCTGTTATTGAGCAAGCCCGACTTTGCCGAGGCGTTGCGTGTCTGCATTCGCACCGGGGCAAGGTTCGGTTGTGAGTTCGCAAAGTTGGAAGCTCGGCACGTCGAAGAAACCAGCCGGGGTATGCAATGGAAGTTCCCGCCCCACGAAGCCAAGACACGCAAGGAGCGTATTATCATCGTGGCCCCGGAGATTGCCGAGCTTGTGCGGGGGAAGATGAAACAACACAAGAGCGGCCCGCTTTTCCGTAACAGCTACGGTAAGCCGTGGAATGGTATCTCGCTGCGGCATCGTTTCGACGCACTACGGGACCGGCTCGAATCGAAGGGGATTAAGCTCGATAACGATGCCTGCATGTATTCCACGCGGCACACGTTCGCCAAGCGAACCCTTGGCGGCTACTGGACGGGCAAGCCAGCGACGATTGAACAGCTAGCCGGGGCGATGGGCAACACGCGGGATGTTGCCTGGGGGACTTATGGCAAGTGGTGCGATGCC
>DASZPI010000591.1:0-2832 GCA_035550355.1 Pirellulales bacterium | reverse complement strand
GCTAGAGATAACATTCTTCTCGCGAGGCCGATGCATGGATCCGATCCAATTGCCCGACAACCTGCAGCATCTGGCCAACGATATTCTGGTGTGGGTCGGCTTCGGGACGGTGACGGGCTTGCTGGCCAAGGCGATCATGCCCGGACGCGATCCTGGCGGCGCGATTGCCACGCTGATGATGGGCATTGGCGGAAGCGTCATCGGATCGGGAATTCTGGCGTACTTCTACGCCGGTCATCGCGTCACGCCGATCAGTCCGCTGGGCTTTGTCGTGGCCACGGCCGGCGCGTTCGTGCTGCTCTTCTTCTACCGCTTGCTCAGCGGCCGATTCCACGTCGAAGAAGGCGATCGCGTGCCCGACCCGTACTATCGCCGCGTGCTCACGGGTCGCGGCCGTCGCGGTCGAGCGGTGGTCGAGCGAGTGGTCGACTGAGAACGATGAGCGCGTAACGCACCCATCGTTCCTACCTGACGACCGTCACACGCGAGCCGATCGACAGAATGTCGTAAACGTCGCCGATATCTGAAGGCGACAGGCGAATGCAGCCGCGTGACTCGGCTTTGCCAATGCTGGCCGGCTCGTTGGTGCCATGGATTCCAAGTCGATTGCCCAGGTCGATCCAGCGGCCACCCAAGGGATTGCTCGGATCCTCGGGGCCAATGACCTGATTTGGGCCGTAATACGTCGGATTTTCGACTTTGTTCTGCACCACGAGTTCGCCTTCCGGCGTGCTTTGATCTTGACCGACACCAACGCGGAAGCGTCCGGCATAGCGGCCGTACACGAACAGCGTGAGCTCGAAGTCGTGCAAGGTGATCAACGCATCGAACGGCCCTTGCACCACCTTCAGCGTGTCGCCCGGTTTGATCGCCTGTGCGTCGGCAATGCCGTTGATCTTGGCCAACAACTGCCAGGTGACCCCGAAACGCTCGGCAATGCGTTCGAGCGTATCGCCGGCTTGCACCGTGTAGGCGGGGGCCAAAAAATGCTCGCGCGAATAAACTACTGTGCCGGCCAATTGATCGAGCATTTCAAACAATTTCGTGCGGTCGGCCTGGCCTAGCCGCGAGTCGGTCACCCACTCCGACAGCGCCAACAGGGCGTCGGCCAACTGGCCTCGGCCCAGCATGCGCTCGGCTTCGCTCCAAGCGATCACAAATTCGCCGTGAATATCGGCGGCGACAGGCGTTGTGGTGTCGATTCCCTCGGGAGTGAGCGTTGCGACCGGCGTGCTAGGCGGTGAAGTTGATTCAATCGACACTCCAGGTGCGCCGGTCGAGGCCGCCGCGGCAAGTAAGCTATTCGAGGGTTGCGCCGTCGCGGTATCGGTCGCTGGGGGGGGTGTCTCGGGCATGAACGATGGCTCGGCGGTCGATGACGGGGTCGTTGAGCCCGGCGATTCGGACGGCTCGGCGGTCAAGTAGCGCGGCATCGACGGCGGATCGTTGGCCGTGAGCGGGTCGTTTTCGGCCGGCAGGCTGACTTGCGGTGCGACCTGCCAGTCGCCGGCAGCCGGTGGCTCAGGCGGATCGGCACGTCCGGTCAGCGTGACATACGCGCCGTAACCCAGCGCCGACAGCACGGCCGCCACGCACAGCGTTTTCAGCGTGTTCACCGCGAAACCTCCCTCGCACACACGTCCTCGTCCCGGAATAAAGCGGCGGGATGATACCGAAGTACAGCGCGCAACGCCATCGCGAAATTCATTCGACAAGGCAAGTAAAGGATTTGTCATCGGACAAATCTGACACATCGTCCTTAAACTCGCATCAGACGAGATCGGCAGGGTATGATCGTAAAGATGCTAGCATTCGATCCTGGTTGGCCGCGCTCGATATGATGAGTCGTTGGTTGGTTGTCGGTGTATCAACGCTGCTCATTGCAGCCGTAGGCTGCGCGCGTAGCGACAATAAGATCGACGAGGAACATGCAGCACCGGCGGTCGATCGCACGGCGCTCGATCCTGCGATGGCCGAGGCCTTTCGCCGCGCGGCGCATCAACAGTCGAAAACGATCCGTGGTACGACCATTGTGCTGCATCGCGCCTGTGAAAATGTTCGCATGTCGGATCCCAACAAACCCGAGTTGAAATGGCTCGGTGTCGATTTTGAACTGCAACCTCTGGGTGAAGGTTTCGAAGGGCTGGACCTACGCGCCATCGAAGCCCGCGATGGCACGACTGGCAAATTGCTCGCCACGGTAGGCTCAGTGCAACGTTTGACCGATGACGCACGCCCGGCCGACGATGCCGACCCGATCTTCGCGGGATCGGACAAGTTTCGCGGCATGCTGGTGTATGAGATTCCTAAAGCGTGTCGTACCGTAAATCTGGAGTACCACGGCGAGGCGCTCAACTCCCAGCCGATGCATGTTGAGAATTGCACGGTTCGTTTGCCAAATCCATCGTTGAAGGCGGTCGCGTTGGCCAAACGCGACGTCGATAAGCCGGCCTACCTTGGGTACCTGGTCGAGATCGAATGCCATGACTGGTCGCGGATGGCGACGCCGCGGACGCTGGTGTTGCGGTCGCTCGCCGGCGATGCCACATCGCAGGCTGACCCAGATCGATTTATCGAGCTTGATGAGAACCGTAAGCCCTGCGACTCGACGCCCGGTAATCGGCCTTTTTATCCCGATCATCGCTGGTTTCTGGTTGAGTTTTGGTGCCCGCGCGACGCGGTACCGGTGGATGTGCTGGCCGGCACCGAAGCCGCACTACTGCCGACCGACGAGACGCCGTTCCCGCGCGATTTACTCGAGGCGCTTGAGCAAGCGCCGCGATTGGAACAGGCGCGCCATCGGCGTGAGTAAGCAAGGGCGTGAAGTGAGCG
>DASZPI010000590.1:0-1851 GCA_035550355.1 Pirellulales bacterium | reverse complement strand
GATGAACACGCGGTCAGCAGAGAGCGTGCGTTCGCCCCCATCGCGCAATGCGACGTGAATCGTTCGGGGAGCCGTAAATGTGCCGTCGCCGAGGATGAGTTCGTCCCCTCGATCTTTGTCTAAGGCCGCACGATATTTATCCAGATGAACCCGGACAATACCTTCGACCATTTGGCGCTTGCGAGCGTACACTCCAGCCATGTCGATGGCGATCGGTCCGGTCTCAATCCCGAACTCTTGATGCCTCGCCACGAGCGTGGCCACCTTGGCTGAATAAATGACATTCTTGCTGGGCAGGCAGGCGATATTTGGACAGGAGCCACCGATGTATTTTCGCTCGATGACAGCGGTTTTCCGTCCCTCTTTGGTCATCGTCCAGGCCATCAATTTGCCGGCTGTGCCGCTGCCCAGCACGAGGACATCATATTTCTCTGCTGCATTCATGTGATTACCTCCTTCGGTTCGACTCGCCTAGATCCCTTTGATTTCGCCGCCACCCATACGAACGGAGGCGCGTCCTCATTGCGCGAGCGTCTCCTCGGCCGCTTCTAAAATCACGCCCACTACAGCATCCGCCGCCGTATACATCGGACTGTGATCAACGCAGTGTGACCGGATCTTCGCGCCCATGCGCTCCGCCATAAAGCGCTGCGTCTCCGGCGCAACCATACGATCCTCTTCCGCCAGTAGAAACCACGATCGCTTCGTCTTCCACGCCGGCACAGGAGCCTTCTCTTGAATGCATTTCACCGCGATGGGCCGCTGCACTCCTTCGAGAATCGTCGTCTGGTCTTGTGAAGCCTTGTGAGCGGCTGCACGGGCGAAGCCGCCTTCCGGCATCCAGATAAACCCGTGCACATCCGGCTGAAGCTTTGGCGCTTCAGGGTGCGGCTCGGCGCGATAAAAAACGTCCGCGACAGTCTCACCCTCAGCGGGCGCCAAGGCTGCGATGTACACCAGTGATTTTACGCGATCATCCTTTGGACCAGCGATTACGGCGCCCCCGTATGCATGACCCGCCAGAACAACCGGTCCATTCGTTCTCTCGATTACGCGCTCGAGAGCAGCGATGTCATCCGTGAGTGACGTCAGGGGAATCGGCGCACACGTCACCTTGAGGCCTTTTTTCCGCAACCGCAGAAGCACGTTCTGCCAGCAGGAACCGTCGGCCCAGGCGCCATGAACCAACACAATCGTGGGGTTTAGGGCAAAGGGACTCACTGTGATGCCCCGTTCGCTTTGAGGAACTCTTTTATCGCCTCGGCAATTTCGACAACGTGTGTCTCCAGTGCAAAATGCCCGGTGTCCAGGAATTCGACCCGCACATTCGGTATGTCCTTTCGATACGCCTCGGCCCCGGCAGGGATGAAGAACGGATCGTTCTTGCCCCAAATCGCCAGCAATGGCGGCTTCGCCTTCCGAAAGTAATCCTGAAATGCCGGATACAGCTTCACGTTCGACGCGTAATCCAGAAACAAATCGAGCTGAATGTCTTTGTTCCCTGAGCGCTCTTGCAGAGCCGTATCCAGCGTGTAAGTCTCCGGAGGAACCCTCTCCGGATCGCTCACACCGTGCGTGTACTGCCATCGCGTTCCTTCGAGCGTCAGAATGTTTTGGCGGAGAGCTTCCCGATTTTCTGCTGTCGGCTCGGCCCAGTATTTCCGGATCGGGCCCCACGCATCGCCAAGCCCTTCTTCATAAGCATTCCCGTTCTGCGAAACGATGGCCGTCACCCGATCGGGATGAGCCATCGCCAGACGGAATCCGGTAGGTGCGCCGTAGTCGAATACATAGAGCGCATAGCGCTTCAATTTGAGCGCCTGCGTGAACGCATTGAGCGTCGCGGCTAAT
>DASZPI010000589.1:0-5254 GCA_035550355.1 Pirellulales bacterium | reverse complement strand
ATTGCGTCTTTTGCGCCGTGCTTTCGCCGGGAACCAACAAAACCAATTGCGGCCGCCCGTGCGATACCCATCAGGTTCGGCTGCGCGATCGGGCCGGCATGGAGCATCCGCTGGTGGCCGACGTCGGTTGCCGCAATACGTTGTTCAATGCCACGCCCCAAAGCGGCGCCGAAGCGGCCAACGCCTTGCTACGCGAAGGAGTCAGGCACTTCCGCGTCGAACTGCTCGCCACGACGCCGACCGCCGACGTCGCGCGCACGATCGAGCTCTACGAGCAACTGCTACGCGGGGCGCTCTCGGGCAAACAAGTTTGGACCGAGCTGCGCGCCGCCAATCGGGTCGGCGTCACGCGCGGCACGCTCGAACAGCGCCGCGATCCGCTGGCTATTTTATAGCGCACTGATCATGGCGCTACGACCGGCCACACTCGTACTGGGCACGCAGAATCTCGACAAGCTGCGCGAGTTCCTGGCGCTGCTGGCCGCGTGGCCCGTGCAGGTGCAATCGCTCGCTGATTTTCCACCCATCGTCGAGCCTGTGGAGCACGGCGCAACTCTCGAAGCCAACGCCGCTCTCAAAGCCAGCTATTACGCCACGACTCTGCGGCAATGGATTTTGGCGGACGACACGGGGTTAGAAGTTGCCGCACTCGGCGGAGCGCCGGGCGTGCTCACGGCGCGTTACGCCGGCAACGACGCCACGCCAGCTCAAAATCGCGCCAAGCTCCTTGCCGAACTGGCCGCCGTGCCTGTCGGTCGTCGAACTGCGCGGTTCGTGTGCCACTTGGCACTGGCCGATCCGACGGGAGCCATTCGCGCGACCAGTTGCGGCCACTGCCACGGACAGATTGCTCGCGAATTGCCACCAGATGACGCGCCCTCAGCGGCCGGCCGCCGGTTTGGCTATGATGGACTTTTCGAGCTGGCCGAGTATCACTGCACGCTTGCCGAGCTGGGACCAGCGGCCACAGCCGTAGTTGGGCATCGCGGTCGCGCAGTCCAGGCGATGCGACCTGCCATCGAGCCGCTACTAACAGAGATCGTCGCGACTGCTGGAGAGCCCCTGCGTGGATGAACCTTGTGATCTGATTGCTCGCACACTCACCGGCTTGGAAGAAGTGCTGGCCGGTGAATTGCAGGCGCTAGGCGCCACAGGCATCTCGCCTCAGCGGCGGGTCGTGCATTTTCGCGGCGATCGTCGCGTGTTGTACGCGGCCAATCTGTGGTGCCGCACTGCCACGCGTGTGCTCAAGCCGATTCATACGTTTTCGGCAACGACCGACGATGATCTCTATCGCTGTGTGCAGCAGCTCGACTGGAGCGAGCACCTCTCCCCTCGCGATACGCTGGCCATCAATCCGTTGGTCAGCGGCGAAGTACATACCCATTCGCTCTATGCGGCCCAGCGGACCAAAGACGCTATTGTCGACCAACTGCGCGAGCGGTATGGTCAAAGACCCTCCGTCGACTTGGATAACCCGACGCTGCGGATCGGCCTGCATTTGCGACAGTCGCAAGGAACAATCTATCTCGATGCCTCGGGGGGGTCGCTCCATCGGCGCGGCTATCGCACGGCCGCCGGCGAGGCGCCGCTGAGCGAAGTGCTCGCGGCCGGCATCTTGATGCTCGGCGGCTGGGATTCATCGAAGCCGTTGGTCGATTTTATGTGCGGATCGGGAACCATTCCGATCGAAGCGGCCCTGCTGGCGCGGCGGATCGCGCCGGGTTTGATTCGAAACGACTTCGGCTACATGCGATGGCGAGGCTACGACCGAGCGTTGCACGAGCGGCTCGTGCAAGAGGCGCGCGAGATCGCGCTGCCAGCCTGCGCAAGTACGATCCAAGGATCGGACATCGACGCCAACGTGCTCGAGCTGGCCAGGCACAACGCCCAGCGCGCCGGCGTGGCGGCCGATATCGTCTTTGATGTGACGAACTATTCTGACGTCCAACCGCCGCGCGAACCCGGCTGGCTGGTGTGCAATCCGCCCTACGATCAGCGGCTTAAAATGGCCCACGTCGAGAACCTCTATCGCCGCCTGGGCCGCGTGCTCAAACACACCTGGTCGGGGCATCAAGCGCTGCTTCTCTCGGGCAATCTCGACGCGGCTGGGCAGATTGGTTTGAGGCCGGCGCGACGATTCCGTGTATTCAACGGGCCGATCGAGTGCCGGGTGCTGCGATTCGCACTGTACGACGGTCGCCGATCCGACCGCGGCGCCACCGAGCCAGTCGCAGAACCAACGACACCGACCGAGTCCTCGCCGGTCGTCAAGTTGCGCTCGACGGCCGACCAAGGGACGGAACTGGCCAGCCGTTTGAGGCGCATGGGAAAGCATTGGGCCAAGTGGGCGCGGCGGCAACAAGTCGACGCGTACCGAGTTTACGATCAGGACATCCCCGAGATTCCGCTAACGATCGATTTTTTTGCCGGGCATCTGGTCATCGCCGAGCACGAGCGGCCGCATCACCGCAGCGACATAGAGCACCGCCAGTGGCTGGAACAAATGAGTCGTGTCGCCACTGAGTCGCTCAACATTCCGCGCGATCGAGTCTGGATGCGCCCCTTGCAATCCGCGACGCCAGCACGCGTTGCTACTCGGTCGCGCACTCCTTTGGCGTCGAATCGCTACGAGCTGCGCGTGGTCGTGCGCGAGCGCGCGTTGCAGTTCGAGGTGCGCTGTCGGCGCGGAACCGACCCCGGCTTGCCGCTGCACGCGCGCACCTTGCGCCAACAAATAGAGACGCAATCCGCTGGCCGGCGCGTGTTGATTTTGTTTGGCCACACCGGGGTATATTCGGTGGCGGCAGCCGTGGGCGGAGCAGCCCAGACGGTGACCGTCGAAGCAGCCGACAACAATGTGAACTGGATCGAGCGCAATTTGGCGCTCAACCACGTCGACCCGCGTTCGCATCGCGTCGTCGAAGCCGATCCGGTTCAATTTGCCAGCGACTCGGCCAAGGAGTCTTTCGATTTGATTGTCGTCGCGCCCCCGTCGGCCCTAGGGCCGGCCACAGCACGACGGTGGGACGTGCTGCGCGACCACAGGGCACTGTTACAGTCGACGCTGCCGTTGCTGGCGGCCGACGGACAGATGTACTTCGTCACGACAGCCCGCCGTCTCAAACTGGCTGAAGGTCAGCTGCCCGACGCGACGCTGCGCGAGATCACGGCGCAGACGGTACCCCCGGATCATCGCAACCGGCGCGCTCACCGTTGCTGGTCGATACGCCGACGGCGAGACTAAGAAAACTGCTTTTCTCGTGTGCCACTGTGGCTGACAAGCAGCCAGAACACTCCCTCGGCCTCATCCGCTTCGTCTGTCCGCTCTGCCTGTGGCGAATCGGAGAGCGCGCAATCAACAGGGGCCACGCAAGTGCCCTACTGACACATTGCACTCGCTTGCACTAACTCAGACGAAATCCATGGAAACCATGAACTTGACGCACTTGGTATAATCTCGCAGCACGTTGAAAGGCACGACCTTACGTCGATTTCTTTCCGCGAAAATGGTTGCTGGGGGTCAAGAGGTCGCAGGTTCAAATCCTGTCGCCCCGATTCGCAAGTTCTTGATATAAAAAGACTTGTGTCGCTGAATTCTTTGGCAAATTCCTGTGAAAGGTTTGTGACAGACTATTGTGCAGATTTCGCCGTCGAATCATCGTTGGGGAACGAAATCGGCGGTCGAGAAAAGCCGCCCATGAGTGAGGTTATGGCGTGTCGCTAGCATGCTCTAATTTCATTCGGCCGCACCTCGAATTGAAGTTGCAACGCTGCCGCTACAAGTAGTTCGGCAGCATCGTCGGGATGCGATCTAGCTTGTTCTCGCGTCCCGCTTCTCTTTCGAGGGACACCCCTCCGCTATCCAAGCCTTTAACCCCTCTAGGGACCAGCGCATCGCCGCCCGAAGCGAATCGACTGGGGAATATCACCTCGATGGCAGAGGCTCCATAGAGTTTTTTCCGAGACATGAAGCAACCCACTAGGGCACTTTACGCGAATCACTTATGAATTGCCTGCTCTGCCGCGCGTTTGATTCGCAGTTCATTGCCCTCCAACAACCGCATTAGTCTCCATGCCGGCACGACGCCCGACATGCCGGTAATCGCTCTTGCCTGACTGGTGATAACGCCCCATTCAACACCCAAGAGCCAAGGACCACCGCCTATACGACTTGTGTTTGTTTGCGGGGCAATTCCGAACCCTGTCATGACAGTATTAGCCGTGGAAAGGGACACTGGCACCCTCGCGGCCGGTAGTGGTCGGACGAATACTGGTGATCCGCTATAGCCTGGAATCGAATGAATCTCCACAAGAAAGCTTTCTTGCATTTTCGACGTAATCGAATGCAGAACGGGCTCGATTGGCATCATACTAAGGTTGCCAAAACGAATCGTGGGTGCATTTCTCTGTGCTCCCTCATGGTTGATGAATCTACCGGCCATGAAGGTTTCGTCTCCGACACCAACGTCATTCGTCACAACACGTTCTTCTGTCAGAAAATCATCCGTGTTGATAGCCAGATATTTGTGGGCTGTCTGATAATCTAGAGGAATTGCCGCAAGATCGTCGTCTTCGCTCATCGTCCATTCGTTCGACTGAAAGCCACACACGTCAAATCGTCCGTCACGGGTATTCAGCCTGACAACTGGGCTTTTCTCGACCACATGACGATTAGAGACAGCATACAAATGGAGCATTCCAGGCGTTGGACACTTTCCGCCAACGATCCAGTGACTCATGGCGGAGATGGCAACGACAAATCCGCTGCCTCCCGCCTTCTTGCCGTTGCGTGCGGCATCGATATCTGGGTACAGGTAGATTGAGCAATCAAGAAACCGGTCATCGACGCGCGCCATTGAGGACTCCTACGGAGCTACGCGAAGCCGCATCAGCCGCCGACACATTTACCACACATGTGGATGGTACTCTCGCTCGATCCATGCATTGTTTTCAGGTTGCGGAAGATTGCCGATCTGTTGAATCTCTTGTGCTGGGAAGACCATGTAGGTTGGGCCGTCGAAAAGCTGCGCAGGAGTAGAGAACAGGGCACCAGTAAAACCAGGGAATGTCGCGCGTGCGACGTACTTCTGGTATCCGAGCATGACATCCATTATTGAGTCCTAGCTAGATAATGGTCCATCAAGCGATCAGGTGTGTGTAGCGGAAGAAGGAATGTTTCAAGTAGGCGTCATGCTGCTGATTGGTGATCGATGATCGGATGGAATGGCCCAGGTGCGCGGCATCGTCCGGG
>DASZPI010000588.1:0-2177 GCA_035550355.1 Pirellulales bacterium | reverse complement strand
CGATTAAACGACGGATTGGCAGACGGTCGCGGCGCGGCGCCCGGAAATCCGCCTCCGCCGAAACCACCACCACCGCCCCTTCCGCCGCCACGCGCAAAGAGTTCGCCCGAAGCGATCGACAAAGCCAGCGCAATCCCGATGAGTCGTGCCGAGGTCCATGACATACATCACCTCTCGCAAGGAGTTCTTTCGATGATTCAGTGCAATTAGTCAGCGGCTGTACTCGACGATGTGCGCACCAGCTTCATGTCTTCGACATTGGGCAAGTATTCACCATCGAGTTTGCGGCCGATCGACGACCAGGTGCAGGTGTCGGGGCCGACGAGCGTGTAGATGTTCGTGGCCGAGGCCTGGCGGCCATCGGCCAGCACCTGCTCGAACTTTACCGTCCAGCGATTGCCACTCTTCGACCACGTTCCTTGGCCGAAGCCGCCGTCGGAATCGAACATCCACGAGCGGATCGTCCCAGCGGCCGGATCCCAGCCGATAACTTGTGTTCCTTCGAGATCGTCGGCGCCAGGCACCGATGCTTTGAAGGCGTAGTTCAGAAACGTCTGATTCTTCGTCCAAGTGACGGTCGCATCGAGCGCGGCGTCGTCGCTTTGGTCGACCCAGTGGCCAACCAGCCACGCGAGTTCCTGCAATGGTGCCGCCTCGGCCCGTGCCTGGCTCTCGTCCGTCTCGTAGACGCTGTCGAGCTTCCATTGGCCGCCTTGCTTGACGTGCACGGCGACATAGCTGGCGTTGTTTAGCTCTCCTCCAGGACGTTCGACGCGGACGGTGCCTTCTTCAATGGCGGCGTCTGGGGCAACGATGCGGACCGAGAGTCCTGCCACTTCAAGGTGCGTGCCCGGGCCGTCGGCAAACAGCTTTGCCAATTGCGTCTCGATTGCCTCGCGGCCATTGAACCGTTCGCCGCTGGGGCTGGTCCATTGCCCGGTGTCGCTCCAATGATCGGCAACGGCCTTGGCGTCGCCGCGATTGTACGCGTCGACATACGAGGCCACGCTCGCACGGATGGCCTCTTCGTCCGACGTGTTTTCCGCGGCTTGAATTGGCAGTGCCGCGGCCACCATGGCGATGGCTGCACGAGCGAATGATTTGATCGTTGATTGGCTTATCATGGTTTGTTCCCTCCGGTGGGTTAGGGACGGCAAGCTTCAGGTTGCGTTATTCTTCTTCGATGAATATGTCGATCTTTCCGGCGCGCACCGCGGCCGACCGCTCGTTGCCACGCTTATCTTGGCGCGCGGCAACACTCGTGGTTGTCAGATTTGGATTAGCGGCTGACCGCGATCGATTGCCGGAACCTCGCTAAGCTGAACATGAAGAACGCCAGCCCGATGCCCGCGACCGCGGCGAATTGCGGCCAGACGATGTCGAACCCTGCGCCGCGGTAAATGATGGCCTGCGCGAACGCCACGAAATGCCGCGATGGCAGCACGATGGTCATACGTTGCAGCCAAGGGGGCTGGCTTTCAATCGGAGTGTTTCCGCCCGAGAGCATTTGCAGCACGATGATCAACAGGATGATCAGCAGCGCGAACTGCGCCATGGTGCGCGTGATCGTACCCAGGAACACCCCCAGCGCCGTGGCAAAGAACAGGTATAGCACCACGCCACCGAGGAACAGTAGTGGGGAGCCGGCGATTGGCACCGCGAGGATCATGCGCACCACAAAGAACAGCGAGGCCGTTGCCGCCACCAGGATCACCAATCCGTTAGCCCACACCTTGGCCATCGCAATCTCAAACGCTGTCAACGGCATCACCAGCAAGTGCTCGATCGTGCCATGCTCACGCTCGCGCAAGAGCGCGGCGCCGGTGAGAATGATTGTCAGCATCGTCACCTGGTTGATGATCGCGACGATGCTCGTGAACCACGACGTGTCGCCGTTGGGATTGAACGCCTTGCGCACAACCAGCTCGATCGGAAGCGGCGCCTTCTCGTCGCTGCGCCGTACGTAGGTGTCTACCTGGTCGACCAGAATGTTTTTGATGTACGACGCGCCGATGCTCGCCTGTTGCATGGCGGTGGCGTCGATGTTGACTTGCAACTCGGTGTTGCGGCCGGCACGCACGTTGGCCTCGAAACGCGGCGGAATCACCACCACGAACATGTATTTGCCGCGGTCCATAAGCTCGATGATGTCGCCCGCGGCGATCAGCTCTGGTTGC
>DASZPI010000587.1:0-3759 GCA_035550355.1 Pirellulales bacterium | reverse complement strand
GTCGTGGTCGTGACCTGGATGGCCATAGGTCGGCGACACGGTGAGCGAGACGATCAGCGACGCGAAAAGAAGTGATGCTAGTTGCTTCATGGGAGTGGCCGTGAACGTTTGCCGTTGTTGTTGCCTCGGTTGCCCTTGCCGCGTGCGTTTGAGACTGGAGCGCTGGGATCGAACTGCGGGTTGGCAGTCGGGAGCTGAGCGCTGACTGATTTCAGGTACGTGTCGAGCCGGCGGCGCAACTGCGCGGTTTCCGTGGGCATGCTCGATGCAAGATCGTTGCGTTCGCCGATGTCGGTCGACAGGTCGAACAGCAGGTCCCGGTTGCTTTCGTAGAAGTGCAGCAGCTTCAGGTGGCCCAGCAGGATAGCCGACTGCGGCGTCTCGTCGTTCTGGTAATGAGGGAAGTGAAACACCAACTCTTCACGCGGCCGTTTCACCTGCCCGGGGCCGTCGTGGGACAGCAGGTTGGCGATGCTGCCGCCTTCGAGCCCCCTGGGAAGCTGCGAGGCAGCGATGCCGGCCCACTGGCAGAACGTCGGTAGCAGGTCGTAACCGACGACCGGCGTGTGGCACCAGGAGTTCGGCCTCACGCCCGGACCGCGGATGATGAGCGGCACACGAATTCCGCCTTCCCACACGCCCCCTTTACCGCCGCTGAGGCCACCGCGCTTGTTGCCGCCGGCGCCGTTGTCGGACATGTAAATGACGTAGGTATTCTTCGCGAGGCCAAGCCGTTCGATGGACGCGAGCACGCCGCCGACCCCGTCGTCGAGATCTTCGGTAATGGCGGCGGTGCTAATCCGCTTCGTGTCGCTGCCGGCGAGCGACTGTTCGTATTTGGCCAACGTGGCCCGGCGGGCATTCTCGGCAGCGTGCAGCGCGTTCCACGATAGTTGAATGTAGAACGGTCTGTTCGCCTTGATGCTCTTTTCCATAAAGGCGGCCGCGCGATCGGCCATGCCGAAGATGTCGACGGGATTGGGATCGACGAACTTATAGGCCTGTTCGTTGCCGGTGTCGCCGTCCGATTCGTCGTAGCCGTGTTGTTCGGGTCCGCCGCCGCCGAGATGCCACTTGCCGTAGTGCGCGGTCATGTAGCCGGCGCGGCGCAACAGCTCGCCAATGGTTGTTTCCGTGCTCGGAATGTTTTTGATCAGCACGGGTTCGAGCAGTTGGCGGCCGCTTTCAGGCGGCGCGGCTTTGGTCCAGTGCAGAGCGGCGGGACTCTTGCCGGTTTGCAAGGCGATGCGCGTCGGCGAGCAAACCGGCGCCGGCGCATAGGCGGCCGAGAAGCGCATTCCCTGGTTCGCAAGCTGCTCCAGGTTCGGTGTGTGAAAAATCTCGCCTTTCGACGCCGGCATTGCCGGGTGCATGGCCACCGACGTGCCGGCCCAGCCTTGATCGTCGGCAAGCATGAACACGATGTTCGGCCGCTCGGCGGCAGCGACGCATGTCGGCACAGCGAGGACGGCAAGCAAGAGAAGGTGTTTCATTGGCCGGCTCACTTGCTTTTGCTCGGCGGACGCTTGCCGGGGCCGCGTGCCGGTCCGGCAGGCACCACGTTGTTGAGGTTTGTGAAGTCCGGCCGCGCTTTGCCGTCGGGCGGGGTGTTTACTCGATGGCGAAAGATCACCGTGTTGTCGAGTTCGATGTCGTCGGTCCAAATGAACTTCGCACCGGCAAAGTCGTGTTCGAAGAACGGCTGCTTGGGACCGACCTGCTCTTGGGTGTACTCCTTGGCGTATCCCCAAGCGCTGTCGTCAAAATCAACGGCGTACCAGTTGTCGGGAATCGGGATGCTCTCGACGCGCGGGTTGCGGGTATTGCGGTTGACCGGGCCCCACGAGAACTTCTTCGCCTTCCATTGCGCGTTGGTCACGGTGCCGTCGCCGAACTTCAAGATGAAGCCGGCGTCGCCGATGTTCGTGTTCGCGTATTCCATGCCGGTCTGGGGATCGGCATTGTCTTTGGCCATCACGGCAATCGTCATCGGATAGGTCGGCAAAATATCGACCGCCACCACGTTGTGCGGAATGAACTTGATCGAATCGACCGCCACCAGTTCGCCGTTGATGTACAGCATGAACCAATTGTCGGCGTACATGCTGGCGCGAATCGTGTCGGTCATTGCAGGCTTGCGCAACGCGCCGCCGCTCGAGGCTTGCGGCTGCGCCAGCGCGTCGCAGCCCAGGTTCGCTACGAACACGGCGGCCAGCGACAGCGCCATGAGCAGCGAACGCCGCAACGCGGGCAACTCATTCCCAGTCGATCGGACGGTCGGCATCGTGATGGCTTTCGTGACTGAAAAAATCAGGGCCGAGATCGCGCTGCTCGATCAGCTCGAGCACGACGCTGCGCGGACTTTGTTCCTCGGGCGGCAGGCCGACGAGTTCGATGCGATGGGCGACCCCTCGGTCGTCGAACCACACCTCGACCCGTTCAGGGCCGCGGTGGCGACCTCGACGCACGGCAATCAACCGCTGCCACTGGCGAGCCTGAGCATCGCCGGCTTCGACCGCGGCGAGTTGCAAATCGTAGCCACGGCGCAGCTCGTCGAAGTCGGCGCGCAGGTCGAGGAAGGGCACTTCTTCGTGCTCGCCGGGCACGGCGCGGCGGAATCGCCGCGTGTCACGGCTAAGATGCACGGCTCCCTTGGGCGCCACGGCCCAGCCGATCTTGCCATCGCTGCCAGTGAGAAATTCGGTTCCGTTGCCAAAGAATCGCCGCAGCACGAATCGATCGGAACCGCGGACGGATAGTTCCGCTCCGTCGATGCCCGGCTTGCGGCCCCCACCGCCGGCCTGCACCTGCGGCGCGGGGCCTGCCGGGCCGTAGTCGATGACGTGAATGCGATAAACGCGATCAACCGACTCTTGAGCGGCTTCGATCATGCGATCGAGCGCAGCGCTGGCCGCCGAGGCCGACGAGACCGTCTGCTCCTGCCAGAAAAACAGCGCGACCAGCAGCAACGCCGCAATCGAGCCAATGGTGACCGACCACGGCATGATCGGAAAGCGCTGACGCAATGTGAGTGTTTTGATCGGCGCCGCTTCGACAGGCTCGGCGCGCAGTTCGGTATATAAGCGATCGTGCAGGAGCATGGCCCGCGCAAAGCGCTCGGCATGGCTGGGGCTGACCTTCAGCCAGGCGTTGAGGCGCAGCCATTGCTCTCGCGACAGCGAGTCGTCGAGATAGCCGTCGATAAGATCCTGAAACTGGTCGTCCATCTTCACCCTTCCAACGACGGCGCGGAATTTTGTTCGATGCACGCGCGCAGTTGCTCGCGAATACGTTGCAGGGCTTTCGACACCGTGTTGGCCGACATGCCGACGCGTTCGGCGATCGAGGCCGGTTTCAGGTCATCTCGATAGCGCAACTCACAGATTCGTCGTGCTCGCTCGTCGAGCTTCGTCATGCAGCGACGCAACCGATCGAGCCGATGCAACTCTTCTGCCGGAATGGATTCAAAGACGACCGCAAGCTGATCGATCGCTTCGGAATCGAACACCAGCCGCTCGCGACCCAGGCGGCGCAAGTACAGCGCCGCCTGATTGCGCGCGATGCCCAAGGCCCAGGCGACGAACGGCCTCGCCGGATCGTAGCGATCGAACGATTCGATGACCGCAACGGCGGTCTCTTGGAGCACGTCGTCGCGATCACGGAAGCTCTGTACCAGCGATGCGATGAACGCCGAGACCGTTGGCTGAACCAACGTCCAAAGTCGCGTCGCCTGTCGTGCCTTTTCGTCCATGCGAGTCT
>DASZPI010000586.1:0-11669 GCA_035550355.1 Pirellulales bacterium | reverse complement strand
CCAGCGGATTGCCTTGGCCACATCCTCCGCCATCTGCTTGATGTTCGCCTCGGGCAGCAAACGATAGTTGATCGAGACAAAAACAAAGCCGTGCTCGGTCAACGCGTTCGGCTTCTGTTGAACGTCGGCTTTATCGCCTTTCTCCCAGCCGCCGCCGTGAATCCAGAAAATCATCGGGTGGGCTTTGCCCTTGCCGGGAGCATAAATATCGACGGTTTGGCGAGGGTTGCTCGGTTCGACATATGCCAGATCGCGATGTGCAATCGGGTCGGCGGCCATCGCGGGTGAGACGAACAAAAAACACAAGAAACTCGCGGACCACTTCGATGAGCGAATCATGTTTGGAATTCCAACGGTGTGCGTGGCAAGATGACAATTAGCAGTGTCGCCAACGGCCCAACGAATAGTGATGCCAGCCACCAAAGCAGCCCGCTTCGGCCCTTGGCCTGGGCTAACCCCGCGTTAATCAACGACAACGCTCCCCAGCCGACGAAGTATTCTGGGTTGTCAAACATGCGTGGGGCTTCTTCGGATAGACATGGGGAAGCCGGTCGTAATTGTCGCCGGGACGGCAGCGGTGAGCAAGCGTGCGGCTCGGTTGGTCGCGTCGCATCTTCGGACGAGTTCTAACAGTCTTTGGGCGTCCGTCGGAAAGCCGTGTCCGCCCGACATCTTCCGACGACTCGTAGTGCGGCCGTCTGCCGATGCAGAAGCAGGTGGTCGTTTTGCTCGCAGAAAGAGCATCGCTCCGGAGACCTCGAGCAAAACGAGCGCGCGACGTTCATGAATCGGTGCCAGCACAATCACCCGGAGCCCGACTGCTACCGCAACCGCAAACGCACAGAACGTGTGGCTGGGTTCGAGCGAGTGACGCCCAATCAACGGTCGATGGACGTGTACCCAGCGTTCTTCCGCGGGTAGCCATAAGTGGGTGTGGCGATAGCCGCGACGTGCGCTCGGGTCGGAGCTTAGCGCATTATTTGCCTGCCGTTGCGGCAAATCAGCATTTCCCCCTTGAGGAAATTCTGCGGCAAGGTTCGGCCGGTGGGATCATACACCACACGAAAGCCGATCGAATAGCGGCGCGCGTTGGCACGGACCGCGGCGCGGCTCGACGCCGTTTGTGACGACGGCGGGCTGAAGAACGCGCCGCCGCGCACGACGTGCGAGCTGCCGCTGAACGGACCTTGAGGATCGTCGGTCGGAGATTGCGCGTAATAATCGCGATTGTAAAAGTCGTTGCACCATTCGCGCAAGTTGCCTTCCATATCGCAAATGCCGAACGCATTGGGCCAGAACCGCCCCACCGGCGCGGTAAAAGGATAGGCATCGGCCGACGAAAGTGTTGGAAATGGAATGCTGGTTTTTGATTTGTTGTTGTGCGCATCGAGCAGGACGATGCGCGGGTTGTGGGTGAGCTGCATGATCTCACGCCCCGCGACGTTGCCGTAGCGGGCCAGTGCCTCGGGGTTGTCGCCGCTCGAAAACAGGTGCGTGCTCCCGGCGCGGTCGGCGTATTCCCACTCGGCCTCGGTGGGCAGACGGTACAACCCGGATCGAGATGATCCCGCTGGATCCCTGGCATGTGCGGAGTTGTCCTCACGCCGGGACAACCACGCGCAAAATGCCTGCGCGTCGTTCCACGTCACCAGTGCCGCGGGATGGTCATCGTTCACAGGCCAGCCAGGCGCCCACGGTCGCAGCCCAGCACGCTTGACGACTTTGCCATTCACATAGGTCCAATCGCTTTTGCCGTCCCGTTCGGCTTCGAGCTTGTAGCCCGACTCGCGACAGAACTGTCGCACCTGGCCGATTGTGACTTCGTACTTGCCCAAATAAAACGAATGCGTGATCCGCACGAGGTGTCGCGGCAGTTCGTTTTGGAAGTCGCTGGGCCTACAATCGGGAAATCGCTGCGAGGCCTGCTCCGGCGAGATTGGCAGGCCCATCACGAACTCTCCGGCCGGCAGTTCGACAAACTGCATGCCCAGCGAGTTCGTGAACGTGGCGGGCTCGGCAGCGCGACATCTGACCGTCAGCGCCGACAGCAAGAGAACGCTTTGCCAGGCAAGACTGTTTCGCGCACGCATCGACCCACTCTCCGCACGCCAAAGCCGCGCAGGCCGCCAGTATGCTTTACATACGCACAGCCATGCGGGTCGTGATCGCACCTTGCCGGAATGTAATCACGACGACTTATCACGGTCAGTCAACGCGTCGGGCCGGCGAAGCTGGCCGCCGGCGCTCCGCGGCCCGTCGGATCATCAGCGTGCTTGAACGTGGCACCTTTCGTGCTACGGCCGGATGTCGATCAATGTAGAACGCGGCCGCCTGTTCCCACTGCTGTGTGTCGGCAACGAAGTAGTTCAGATGGCGCGCGAGGAAACGCACCACCTCGCCGCCGCCGGTCGAATGGCCGACGTGCACGACATGCTTCAGATCGAGATGCGAGGTCAGTTCCGTCAGATCGTCGGCATAACGATCCATGTCGCGTCCGTCGGCGGTTTGGCTCGACCGTCCATGGCCGCGACGGCCGTGGGCGATGACGCGATAGCCGTGGCCCAAAAGGAACATCAGTTACGCGTCCCAGTCGTCGCTCGACAGCGGCCATCCGTGTGAAAAGACAATCGGCTGGCCGGCGCCCCAGTCCTGGTAGTAAATGTTCGTGCCGTCTTTCGTGGTGATCATGCCCATCGCTTATTCTCCTGCTGGTAGAAAACGATTCGTTCAGCGGTTGCATACCTTTTTGGCGTGCGGTGCTAAATCTGGGCGGCGCCGCCGTCGACGAACAATTCGGCCCCGGTCATGTAACTGCTGTCGTCGGAGGCAAGGAATAAGACCGCGCGGGCAATCTCGTCGGGCGTGCCCGCGCGCCCGAGCGGTGTGTTCGCCGACGCTTGAGCCTCGAACGCCTTGATCTGCTCATCGTTCATGCCCAGTTCGTTTTTGTACGCCGGTGTGACGACCGTTCCCGGGCTCACGACATTCACTCGAATGTTCTTGCCTTTCAGGTCCACCGCCCAGGTGCGGGCAAACGATCGGATCGCCGCCTTCGTCGCTGCGTAGACACTGAAGCCCGGCAAGCCTTTGACGCTGACCATCGAAGCGTTGAGAACGATCGACCCGCCCGAAGGCATCAAGGGCAACGCCTTCTGCACGGTAAACAGCGTGCCTTTCACGTTGATGCCGAAATATTTGTTGAAATGTTCTTCGCTAACCTCGCCTAGCGGCACGAACGCACCTCCGCCGGCGTTGGCGAACACCACGTCGAGCCAGCCGTACCGCGCGCGGATCGTTTCGTAGAGATGGTCGAGATCGGCGAGGTTCGACACATCTCCCCGGACACCCAAGGCGGCAGCGCCAAGTTCCGCAACCGATTGATCGAGTTCCGCCTGGCGTCGGCCGGTGACGATCACCTGGGCTCCTTCGGCAATAAATCGCCTGGCGGCTGCCAAACCCAGGCCCGAACTGCCGCCGGTGACGAGCGCGATTTTTCCTGTAAGCTTTGTTGCCATGTTCAGTCTTTCCTTTGAATTCCGAGCGGATTGGAACCATGACGTGTGTTACTTCATCGCGCCGACCGCTTCGTCGGTCGTCAGGACGGCATTAGCCAGAAAGCCGTAGTTGATGACCGCGGCCTTGTAGCCGTCGCCGATCGTCGGGTGCCGCGGAGCGGCCGTCGCATCCTTGACCACGGCGACCTCGAAGCCCTGTTCCAACAACTCGCGCAGGTGGCTTTCGACGCACATGTTGGCCAGCATGCCGCAAAGAATTACGTTGTTAACGCGGCGCTTACGGAGTTGAAACACCAGGTCGTTAGTCTGCGGCCCCCACATCTTGTGCGGTCCAACCACGACCGTCTTTCCGTCCTCGATAAACGGCTTGTACTGTTCGAGCCAATCGGCCCCCGAGCCGGCGAAACCTTCGCGGCCCAGCGGATCGGGTCGGAAATATTCTTTTTCGTCGAGCATCATGCGCTCCACGATCCCCGCGTATTGCCACGCCTGATCGTGCGGATACAGGTAGTGCGGCGAAATGACCACGCGGTATTCGTGCTCCTTCGCGGCGACAAACAGTCGAGCCAGATGCTCGACCGTGTTGTTCTCCTTCACGCTCGCGCCGACAAGATCCCAAGCGAGGCCATGTTCGCTGAGGACTTCGTTCTGCGGATCAATCACCACCAGTGCCGTCTCTTTCGGGTTGAACTGCATGATGCTTCTCCTTGTGCTGTGTCAACGGAAAGACTCATTTGCTGGTGACGTGCTTCCCGAGAAACGCTCGCATCAACCGGGCGATCTCGTCGCCATTGGTTTCCAAGGCGAAGTGGCCGGCGTCGATCAGGTGGAATTCCAGCGTCTTCAGGTCGCGCTTGTACGGCTCGGCACCCTCGGCGGGAAAAATCTGGTCGTTCTGGCCCCAGACGATCAGCATCGGAGGCTGATGCTTGCGGAAATACTCCTGCCACTTCGGATACAACGGCGGGTTGCTGCCGTAGCTCAAGAACAAGTCGAGCTGAATCTCGTCGTTGCCGGGACGGTCGAGCAGGAACTGGTCGTGAGCCGCGCCGTCGGGGCTCACCAGCTCGGGGTCTTTCGCGCCGGTGGTGTACTGCCACTTGGTCGCTTCGTAGGTCACAAGGTTGCGAATCGCGTCGCGCTTCTCTTTGCTACTCGGCTCGCGCCAGTAGGCCTTGATCGGCTTCCAGAAGTCGTTGTCGAGCCCTTCGTCATAGGCGTTGCCGTTCTGCACGATGATGGCTGTGATCCGCTCGGGATGAGCGAACGCCAAGCGATAGCCGACCGGAGCGCCGTAGTCCTGCACGTAGATCGCGTACCTGGTGAGCCCGACCTTCTCGGTGAAATCGTCAATCACCTTCGCGAGGTTGTCGAACGTGTACGAGAACTTGTCATGCGTGGGCATCGAGCTGTGGCCATAGCCGGGATAGTCGGGAGCGATGACGCGGAACTTGTCGCCCAGTTCGGGAATCAGGCTGCGGAACATCTGCGAACTCGTCGGAAAACCGTGCAGCAACAGAATCGCTGGAGCGTCCTTAGGGCCCGCCTCGCGATAGAAGACGTCGAGATCTCCAACCTTGACTGTTTTGTGATGCACCTTCACCGGTTCATGCGCCGACAGGAAGCCCGGCGTACATGCAAATGCAACGAGTGCGAGCAGAGCGAAGGTCACGGTTCGTGAAATTGCCGAGCGAGTCATGATCGTCTCCAAAGAATGGTGTGTCTAAACAAGAATCGAATCGTTAGCGAACGTCTGGAATTCCGGGGTGATCAGCCGGTCGAGCGCCTGGCGCGGGCCAGAAGAACTTGCGGTCGGTTTCCGCGATAACCAGGTCGTTGATGCTCGCTTCGCGGCGGCGCATCAGGCCGACTTCATCGAACTCCCACAGCTCATTGCCGTAGCTGCGGTGCCACTCGCTGGCCGCATCGCGCCACTCGTATTGAAAGCGCACGGCAATGCGATCGTCGGTGAAGGCCCATAGCTCCTTCACGAGCCGGTAATCGAGCTCGCGATCCCACTTGCCGGCGAGAAACCGGCGGATGGCGTCGCGCCCGGTGATGAAATCACCTCGGTTGCGCCAGACGGAGTCTTCGCTGTACGACATGGCAACTCGCTTCGGATCGCGCGAATTCCAGGCGTCCTCAGCGAGCCGCACTTTTCGCAGCGCCGTCACTAAGGTGAACGGCGGAGCAATCACCGTCTGAGGTTGTAGAACCGGATTGGCAGTCATGGTAAGCCTTCCCAAGAAGAAATCGAATGAGGATTGCAAAAACGTGTATCAAGCCTTCACGCGAGAATCTTGCGCCGCCGCCCAAGCCGATGCCGCGCCCGATTTCCGCAGGTATGTGTTGGCGGAGTCGGCCATCGTCACGAGAGCGGCTCCCGCCATGATTGCGTCCTTAACCACCAACCGACCTGCTCCCGACAGCAGCGGAAAACCATGTTCACTACTGCCCAAGGACGGCACGCAGCACTCGGGCGTGGTCACTAGAAACGACAGCGTGACCAGCGACATGCCGAATACCATGAAGCTGCCGAAGGCCGCCACCCGGGGCAGCCACGGGTGCGCCGCGATCATCACTCCGAACAGCACAATCACGGACCCGAGACCGTATGCGAAGGCATACGTGCCATTCTGCTCGTGCCACGGCGATTGGCCGAAACCAATTCGCCTTCGCGGTTCATGTGGTGCCGGTACTCGCCTATCGGCTGCCGATAGAGAAAACTCATCAAGGGGCTGTTAGCCACGAATGGCACGATTCCTTCGTCCTCGTAGCGAAACGCCTTCAAGCTTCCGATCCAAATCAGAACCACGACGAGTCCGACGCGCGTGACCGTGATACCGACCCGATCGGCCTTCGCAGCAAGCTCAAAAGGTGTGTTGATCCGGTTCATGGCAGATGCCTCGTTTTTGCTTCTGATAGAACTGACTGACCGCCCTCGTAAATCAATTAGGGTGCCGGGACGGATGAAGGACATAAGTGGCGTGACGACAATATCTTGAGTGCCCTTAGCAAGACCGCGTCGTTTTACGAGAAATCGTTATTCAACGAATTCTCGTGACACCCTTACGACATCTCGTAAAACTGGTGGCGATGTCCGCTCCTACAGAACCGCTGCTTTCCGATCCCAAGCGATTGCTGCTCGACTTGGCGCAGCAACATTCCCTGTCCGATTTACTGCAACTGATCGTGAGTCGCCTGGGCGACGGCAATCAAATCGCTCTGGTGCGAATCTGGATGACGCAGCCGACCTCGAGTTGTTCCGAGTGTCCGAGCATCGACGTCTGCCGCACTCAAGTGCAATGTCTGGCGTTGGTCGCGAGCGGAGGCCGTTCCATCGCGGCGCCCGCGACCGAGTGGACAACCATCAATGGCGACTTTCGCCGCATGCCTTTCGGAACGCGAAAGGTGGGGCGGATCGCGCTGCGTGGCGAACCGCTTGAGGAGCCGGAGTTGACCGAGCCATTACCCGACTGGGTCGCCCGGCCGGACTGGATTCGTGCCGAAGGCATTCGCGGCTTCGCGGGACAGCCGATGATCCACCGTGACGTGGTTCTGGGCGTGCTGGCCGTCTTTGCTCGGCAACCAATCGGCGCGGAGTGCATGGGCTGGCTGCGCATGATCGCCGATCACGCCGCCGCCGCGATCAACACCGCGCGGGCGTTCACCGAAATCGACGCGCTACGCAAGCGGTTGGAACTCGAAAACGAGTATCTGCGTGAAGAGGTCACCGGTGTCGGTGCCTTCGGCGAATTGATCGGCCAAAGCGCGGCGCTCGAAGCAGTGGCCCAGCAGATCGACCTGGTCGCGCCGACCGATTCGGCCGTGCTCATCCTCGGCGAGAGCGGAACCGGCAAGGAACTTGTCGCGCGCGAAATTCATCGTCGCAGCAAACGCTCAGGTCGGCCGCTTATCAAAGTCAATTGCGCAGCGATTCCGAGGGAACTTTACGAAAGCGAGTTCTTCGGCCATGCCAAGGGGGCGTTCACCGGAGCGCTGCGCGATCGGGTCGGTCGGTTCGAGTTGGCCGACGGCGGCACGTTGTTTCTGGATGAGGTGGGAGAGATCCCGTTGGAGTTGCAGGCTAAGTTGCTGCGCGTCCTGCAAGAAGGCGAGCTTGAACGGGTCGGCGAAGAACGCACCCGGCGCGTGAATGTGCGGCTGGTAGCGGCGACGAATCGCGACCTGCGCCGCGAAGCCGAAGCCGGCCGATTTCGGCAAGACTTATATTACCGGCTCAGCGTTTTTCCCGTGGTAATCCCACCGCTGAGAAAGCGGAAAGACGATATCCCGCTCTTGGTCGAGCATTTTCTCGAAGCCTCGTCGCGAAAAGTTGGCAGACCGAAGCCGCCGCTTACCTTGGCGGCCGTGCAGCGACTGCAACAGTATGACTGGCCAGGGAACGTGCGCGAGTTGCAACATGTCGTCGAGCGGGCGGTGATTACCTCGACAAAAGGTCGATTGAACATCGAATTACCGTTGGAAACCAAGTCCGCGCGTGCGAGCGATTCGGCCGCGGTCGAGAATCAGGTGCAGACCGACGCCCAGATTCGGCAGATCGAGGCCAACAACATTCGTGCTGCGCTCCTAGCGGCGAATGGCAAGGTCTCGGGGCCCGGCGGGGCCGCCGGACTGCTAGGCCTGAAACCCACCACACTCGCGTCACGGGTTAAGGCGCTGAGAATCACCTTGCCAACGCAGCATTGATCGAACGCCGGGCGTAGTTACTTGGATTGGCAAGCCAAGGGATGATAATCCCGGTGATCGTGGCCCCAAAACGATTGCACCAATGCCATTCGTCACGTGGCGACGAATGGCTGTTCCATGAAGAGGACCCTGCGATCGTTGAATGCGGAAACCATGCTTCAAATTCTTCCCGCAGGTGGGGCGATAACAAGCGACTCAAAACCAACGCAAGAGCCGCGTTGTTCCCAATTTGTCCCCCCAGGAACCATTTCCGCCGGAGTCGAGCGTTGCGACCGGTCGTCGTAACGCGTGACCGCACAATTAGCTGTGCGAAATTCGAGCGGCGAAAAGAGAAGCTGGAACTAGGAAACGAACTTCAGCGAAAGCCGGCCAAAAGTCAAGCAAGCAACGGCGATCCGGCTCCAAGTCCGGCTCTCTGGGTCCAAAACCGTTCAACTGCATGGTCGACAATGACCTAAACTGCGTGATCTCGGCGTGGCCTAGGTTATCACTCGCGCTTCGTACGGCCATTCGATCAATCGTCGACAACGTTGCCATAAGCTGATGTCAATCTGCTCGGCAGAACGTGATGTTATGATTTCATTTCTAACGTGAGTTGTGCTTTCGTTGCTCTCGAAATCGCGTCGGCAAGTGGAACTGCGTTTTCTGCAATCACATTCATTGGCGTGTGGTTCAGTGGATGCTTTTCGTAGATGCGTCCAGGGGCGCTTGTAATCACGCTCAGAACGCCTTCGCAGAGTCGCGAAAGTGCTGATTCAGGTGCCGCCTTTCCCTCGAGTTCAGCCATTTCGCGCCGATAGCCTTCAAAACTGCGCGAAACCGTCTCTTTAAACGCATAGTCTTCCTCGACACGCTGTGCTAGCGCAGCCTTATGTGATGCGTGGACAGCAAGCCAAATAATCGGCACCGCGAAAGGCAAACGATGCATGATGGAGAGAACCAATTGTTCCCAGGATAGCGATGTCGCGTCATGGGAGAAAAAGTTGAATTCGAGAGCTGCGAGCGCGACCAGCGATAGCATGCAGGCGACGAACACAGTTTGCCAAAGCCGTTGGGGTAACTTGAAATGTTCTCGCCGTTTGTTGAAAGCAGAGGCTAACCCTGCACTGGCAGCACCAGGTAAAAGTCCTTCGATAATTCTCATTCGTTCATTTGCGCTTTTTTCGAATTCAACGAGTCGTGCTTCGTACGACTTTACACGTTCTTCGGTTTCCTGTGCGATCGCGGCAAGACGCTGCGTGATTTCGGCGTTTTGATTGCATTGCAGAAGAGCGCTTTCAACGGCCGCTGCGTTAGCGTCCAAAGCTGCCTTTACAGCAAGAGCCGAGTTGTATGTCGCATTGAGGTTATCAAGCGACGACCGGCTCGATTGATTCTGCGCTTCCGCGTTGGTAGCCGATTGCTTCGCCTCACTGGCAAGGCGATCAAGTTCAGCTTGCACTCTTTCGGCGTGCGCACGACCTCCTTCGATGTATTCTGACTTCGTGACAATTAGCGCTTGGGACTGATCGGCGCTTTCCCTAATCGCTTCGACACGGCTTGCGTTTTCGTTGGCGGATACTGCTAGTCCCTGAATGGCCTGCGTAGCGCTGTCCGCCTTCGCCTTCAATTCCAACGTTTGCTCGCTCGCCGATTTGCTGTTGGCGAGTAGGTCTTGGACCTCGGCGATCGTGCGTTTCGCTGTCTGGAACTCCGCCTCTAGGTTTGCGACCGCTTCCTTCGCAGTCCTCAGCATTTGCTCAGCTTGCTCTCGGGCTGTCGCAATGCTGGAAAGCTGATTCACAACATCCGCTTCGTGTGCCTCCGGCGTTTCTTCAGGCGTTTCCATACTTCCTCGTTTTTTGCGTCCCCGATATGGCAGTCTGTCCCAGAGCTGAAGTTTCGTACACTAAGCAAGCGAGATGCCCGGCGTAAGGTTTTGTGTCGATGTCGTAAACTGCTTACCAGGATGGGCCTTACGGCATACGATCGCCAGGGCCAGTTGCGTTTGAGTGCCAAAATAGCAGGTGTGAAACTGCCGATTTTGCAGGAAACCACAGTGATTTCACTATAGATACTATTGTAGCAACTATAAATAGTCGATACAGTAGGTGGCTTCTGGATAGACGGAGGACCGATGGCCAAGCAATCGTCGAACTCAGGCAAGAACAGTTCAGACTCAGATCGGAGGGCCGTTTTTCAGGTGCGCCTCGACGCCGATGTACATAGGCGATTGAAGGAAGCGGCTGGGCAAGGCGGGATTAGTCTGAACCAACTCATTCAAGGCGTGTTGCGATGGGCAGCAGCAAATGTTCGGCAGGGACGCCCGAGAATGAACAACGGTGAGATTCTTTCCGAGCCTGCGTCAGAGTGCGTTTGGTTTGGACACCCGACAACGAAACCGGGAATAGGCATCGCAGAACACCCTGGCCAGTTCGTGTTTGCCTTAAACTACAGCGACAGTAAGGCGCTTGAGGAGTATATGTCAGATGATCCTTGATGAGCGGCCGGGATCGGCAGGGTAGGCCGTCCGCCGGATACACAGGGGCAGGTCCGGCAGGCCGCGGGCCCCTGGCGATCCCGGCCGCGGCGAGTACTGACTTGGTGAAAACAAGGAGGGGAGATGCTCAAACCAGGCAAATTGATTGAAGCCTACGTGGCTGGATTGGTCAGCGACGATGAATTCATTTCGGTAAGTTGCTCGATGGCGAGGCTACTGATCGCCGAGGAAGCGATTCGCTTGAATGAGTCGATTTTCAGTCGCTTCAACAAGGATCACCGCATCGTGGCGGCTTTGTCGAGTCTCGGCTTGGCCGACCTGTTCCTAGATATCGCGGCAAAAGCGCGGCCGAGCACCGCGAGCAGCGAGCGCCCCGAAGCGAGCAGCGGAGCGGTGGCTCGGCCGGGAAACGGGTCGAGCGTGTCGCGCTCCGCCAGGTTTTCGTCGGGGGTTAACATCTAACAGCCCCCTTGCAAAACGCCATTGAGATGTCGAGCGATCGGAGGTAGGGCAACCTACGAAGTATGGAGGAAAGCGGCGCAAAGGACCGCGAGCCATTCGAAATGCACGGATTGATGACAGCGAAACAGGCCGCCGAGTTTCTCGCGATCAGTGAGCGCACACTTTGGAGTCTCACGAAAGATGGCGCAATTCGAGTAATCCGGATCGGCCGGTCGGTACGTTATGCGGTAGCTGATGTCATCGCCTACATTGAGTCACGGCGGCGTGCTGGCGATGGAGTTCGCTAGGAACGATTGGAGGGAACTTATACGATGGCGAGTATCGGCCTTGAAGGTGACCGGTCATACCGAATCCAGTTCCAGCATCCGAACGGACGGAAGTACAGTTTGCGTCTTGGCGCGCTGGCGCTTGGTCGCGTGAAAGCAATCAAGGTGCACATAGAGCAAATGGTCGCGGCGTTGAAGGCAGGCGTACCTTTTGAGCCAGGCCTGCAGCGATGGGTC
>DASZPI010000585.1:0-6898 GCA_035550355.1 Pirellulales bacterium | reverse complement strand
GCACCCGATCGTCGGTCATGGCCGAAAGATCACGCGCCATTCTTTTCACGACGCCCAGGTCGAACGCTAAGGCGGAGCCCTTGCCCTGAAAAGCGAGCAGTAAATCTGCATCGAGCTTCGAGCGTGACATGGCTCGCAGGGCTGCTGAGCTGCTGGTCGAATCGCCCGCCGTATCGTCGGCGCACGTGTGGCGCATATTCGACGCCAGCAGCAACCCCGAGAAGATCAGCCTGGAAAGATAGGAACGAGGAGCGCCGAGCATGCCAGGCCTCTTACCGCTCGACCACGATGCTCGCCCAGCCGCGATCGATCGTCACGTTGGTCGTCTTCAAGTTCATTGCCGCGCCGAACTCGCCGAGCATCGAGATTCCGTTCGAGCACGCTCGGTCGACCAGATAATGCGGCAACAGCTTCGCCAGTTCTACGGCAATGTCGCCACGCGGTTCCACCGCAACGTTGCCTTGACGCTGTACTTCGACGCCCGCGTCGGTCGTCATGACGTGGTACCGAGCATGCACGATCCACGGTCCGGCGATCGTTCGGCCATCGCCGGTGGTGAAGCTCGCGATGCGGAGCGTCAACGCAACGCAATCATCGACGAAGCGGACGCGCACTGGATCGTCGGCTAGCGTCAGGAACGTGGGCAAGCCCGAGCCGCGCTCCGCCGGATTGGGCATCGGCACCAAGGCGAACGTCTCGAAGACCTTGGCTCGAAAGTCCTGCTCGCCGATCGTTTCGCCGCCCAGCAGCGCACCGTAATTGTTCACGAGCGACTCATGCGCAGTAAGCCGCAGCGATCGTTGAGGTAAATCGCCACTCGGCGGCGGCTCGGGCGCGGCAAGCTGACGATCGGACGCAAGGCACAAGCCAACTTGCAACGCATCGGTGGTCGATCGCGCCGAGATGCCAACCGACATGCCTGCGGTCGAAAGCTGTTGCATGACGATCTGTTTCGCCGCCGCAAGACCGGCGAGCAACGCCTGCGTGCGCTCACGAAAGTCGGCTTCGAGCTGCTCGCGCAGTTTTTCTTCGGCCGCGTGATCGCCCGCTTCGTGCTTCCGACGCGCCACGGTCAGGGCGGCCCGCGAGCCAATCTGCCGAAACAACGGCGTACGAACGGCGAGCGACGCCGATAACGGCTCCGAGCCGACGTGCACATCGATCGTCGGCGGCCCGGCAAGCCGGAACGTGTCGTCGAGCAACACGCGCTGCGACGCGCGGAGACTCAACGAGCAGCGCGCATCGACTTTCGCCGAGCCGCGATGGGCGACCACGTTCGTATGTCCCTGGCCGACAAAGTTGATCGAAGCCACGGCCTGTCGATCATTAGGTTCGAGCGTCAATTCGAATGTGCCGTGCATCTGGCCGCGGCCGGCGAGCCTGGTGCCGTCGTCGTTCTCGTCGATGGTGACGCGCTGTTCGACGCTCGCAGGCAACAGCGATTGACAAAATGATTTCGATACCTCGATCGACAGGTTGGGATGCGACGCGCGCTCTTGCAACCAGGCGCGAACCGGACTCGCCGCTCGATGCGCAGCAAGCCAGGCATAATGCTCGCGCACCTCGTCGAAGCTCGCCTGCCGATCGCGATAGGCGTTCCACGCGGCCAGCAAACGGTCGAGCTGATCGCGGCATCGGTCGCCGCGATCCGTGTCTTTTGCGGCGGCAAGCAATGCCACATAGGCGCGCATCGCCGTCGCGACCGCATCCATTGGCACTGGCGTTCGGACGAGTAGCTGCGGGCTCCAAGCGCGCTCGATGAGTCGTAGCGCTGCCAAATCAGGCTGCTCGTCGGCGAGCCGGTGCTCTAATTCGTGAAGCTGCATGATGCGCCCGACGTACTCTCCGCTTGGTTCGCGCTCGAGCGAGCCGAGCACGCGGCGCAGCGCCACCACGAGACCGCGACGACCGGATTCGAGCTCTTCGGCTGAGACGATTTCGCTTTCGCCCAATGCGCGGTCAACAACGGGCGCAAGCTCGGTTGAGTTTTCCGCCGCCATGGCGCGAGCAACGACGATCAACAGCCCAAGGCCGACGGCCTGCGCGGACCGAACAAGCTGCGACGGCCGTAAGCACACGATCGACATAAATCGCACTCAAGGGACTGAGACCCGGCGAGTTACCAGTTATCCGCAACCAGCATGCCGCCAAAATAAATCGTTACCGGATGCTGTGGCGCAGCTCGTCCATGGTGACGAATCGGACAGCGCGTTTCGACCGGAAAAGTAGGCCAGTCGATTTATGCGGCCTGAAGTTCGAACAGCGTCGCCTCGGGCCGAACGTTGAATCGCACCTGCAGCAGGTGACCAACGCCGCGGCTAATGTACAGTCGCCGATTTTGCGTCAGTTCGAACACGCCCGAGGTGTAGCGACGGTTCCGCACCGGCAACAACGGAGGCGGCAAAAACGGCGGCTTGCATTGGCCGCCGTGCGTGTGACCGGAAAGAATCCAGCCTTCGTACCCATCCCAACCGGGCTTGTCCACACTGTCGGGATTGTGGCTGAGCACGATGGCTGCCTTGCTTGGAGCGAGGCCGGCGAGCGTGCTCGCACAAGCGAAATGCCCAGCCCAAAGATCATCCATGCCGGCAAATTGCAGACCGGCAATCTCGGCCACTTCGTTGCGCAAGATGTGAATGCCACAGTCGCCCAGGATGCTTGTCAGGCGGAGCGCAATTTCGGGCCTCGACCAGTTCATGCCGTAATCGTGGTTGCCCAGCACGCCGATCGTTCCGAGTCGACCTCGCACGCAGTCGGCGTAAACTCGCGACACCTGCGGCTCGACATCGGTATCGCGACTCGTGAAGTCACCCGTGTACACCACGATATCGGGCGCCAAACTGCGTACGGTCTCGAACACCCGCGCGATGTAGGCATCCGAAACCTGCGGGCCAACGTGCAGGTCGGACAAGTGCAAGAGAGTGCGGCCGCGCAACTCTGGCGGAAGGTTGGCAATCGGTAGCGGGCGACGGACAATCTCGAGCCAATGCGGCTCGATTTGCCAGGTATAGATGCCCAGGCCTGTGCCCAACGATGCGGTCGCTGCCGTGGCTTGCACAAATCGGCGACGAGAAATCATGAGCGCAACGGAGCAACCAACGTCCAGACCGATCGATCTTCGCAGCGCGAACTGCGAATTTTAGTTTACCGCGCTCGCGCAGCCGCTGCCATTGCGCCAAGCGAAGGCAGTCGATCGTTTCAGCCGCGATATGGGTCGGCGACCACAGCCGTGCCATAGGCCAGCACTTCGGTCACGCCGGCAGCGACGTCGTTCGCGTCGTAGCGCGCCCCGATGACCGCGTTGGCCCCCATGTCGGCGGCGTGCTCGAGCATCAATCGGAAGGCGTCAACCCGCGCCGACTCGCATAGGTTGGTGTACACCGTGATGTTTCCGCCGAACAGTATTTGCAATGCCGCGCCGAAGTTGCCGACCACGCTGCGCGATCGGACCACAATGCCGCGCACGATGCCGAGGTTCTGCGTTACCTGAAAGCCGGGCAGATCGAAGGCCGTCGTGACCATGTGAGGTTCGACCATTTGGGACACTTGCTCCGCATTAAACACGTGATCATTTCACAAGGAGCGACGCGAACGACAAACAACTCATTCGGTTCGACAGGCAGCGAGCATCGCTGTTCGAATTTAGGTTGGGGGGCGATTTCGTCAAAATGATTCAAGGGAGCAAGTGCTTGTGGCGCAACCGGCGCGATTGACCTTTCGCGCCGCCCAGCCCATATTGCGCGGCTGGTGGCACGCACGTTACGGAGAAGTTTTTATGCTATGTTTCGACTTTCGACCCGCGGCGCGCGTCCGCCGCCTGCCGTACGCGATCGCTGCGTTCATTGTCGTGCAGCTCAGCGCAGCGGCGGCGATCGATGCAACCTTTGCGCAGCATGGTGCCGCGAATTCGGCGAAACCGAACATCGTCGTGATCCTGGCCGACGATCTCGGCCGCGGCGAGTACTCGGCCTTCGGTACGAAGGATCTGCGCACGCCGCATCTCGATCGCCTCTGCCGCGAAGGGATGACGTTCAACAACTTCTACGCGAGCTCGTGTGTCTGTTCGCCGACGCGCGCCGCCCTGCTCAGCGGATGCTATCCCGATCGGGTCGGAGTGCCAGGCGTGATTCGCCATGTGCCAACCGACTCGTGGGGGTACCTTGCACCGCATGCAACGTTGCTGCCGCAAATGCTCAAGCACGCCGGCTACCATACCGCCATCGTGGGCAAGTGGCACCTGGGGCTCGAGTCGCCCAATACGCCCAACGAACGCGGGTTCGACTTCTTTCATGGCTTTCTCGGCGACATGATGGACGATTATTGGACTCATCTGCGCGGCGGCCAGAACTTTATGCGCCGCAATCAAGAGGTCATCGACCCCAAAGGACACGCCACCGACTTATTCACCGAATGGTCGTGCCAGTACCTTGCTGAACGCGCGAAAACGGGGCAGCCATTCTTTTTGTATTTGGCCTACAACGCGCCGCACGGCCCGATCCAGCCGCCTGCCGAATGGGTGACCAAGGTCGAGCAGCGAGAACCCGGCATCGACGCCCGCCGCGCGAAACTGGTGGCGTTGATCGAACACATGGACGCGGGTGTAGGCCAGGTGCTCGCAACCCTCGATCAGTTAAAACTTGCCGAGAACACGCTGGTGGTGTTCACCAGCGATAACGGCGGCCAACTGAACGAAGGCGCCGACAATGGCCCATGGCGGAGCGGTAAAGCCCACATGTACGAAGGGGGCTTGCGTGTGCCCGGATTCGCGCGCTGGCCGGCAAAGATCAAACCCGGCACGCAGACCGACCGCATTGCGCTGTCGATGGATATTTTTGCTACGTGCTGCGAGCTCGCCCAGGTGGCGCCACCCGCGGAAATCGATGCCGAGAGTTTCTTGCCCACGCTCGTCGGTCAGCCGCAACCCGCCTCGTCGCGAATGTTGTACTTCTGCCGGCGTGAAGGCGGCATCAGCTACGGCGGAAAGACCATCGAGGCGCTGATCCAAGGCCCCTGGAAGCTGCTGCAAGACAGCCCGTTCGGGCCGCTCGAGTTGTATAATCTCCGCGACGATCCGCAGGAAACCACCGACTTGGCATTCAAGCAGAAGGCGGTGCTGCGCGATCTGGCGGCGACCCTTCGTCAGCAAATCCAGCGCGGTGGCGAAGTGCCTTGGCAGCGTCCGAGCACCGGCTCAACCCGCGCCAGCGTTACTTCTTCTTCGCCCTGAAGTTGGGATTCAACGTCGGCATTGCGGCGCCAACCGAGTCGCGCCAGGCGTGAAGCTTTTCACGCAGCTCGGCTGATTTCTCGGGCATTTGCGGCGCCAGATCCCGCGCTTCGGACAGATCGCTTGCCAAGTTGTACAGTTCGACGCGGTTGTCTTCGAAGTACTCGAGCAACTTCCAGTCGCGCACTCGCACGGCGCCCACGGGCGTCGTGGTGTGATAGTAATGCGGATAGTGGAAATACAGTGCGTCGCGATCGAGCGCGGTGCTCGGATCGTTCAGCAGTCCCGAAAGATCCACGCCGTCGATCGGTCCCTCGGCGGCAGGCAAGTCAAGCAGCTCGAGAATCGTCGGATACAGATCGGCCAGCGAAACCGGCTCCGCGCATAGCGCATTGGTCGCCCAGCCCGGTCCGCGCACGATCAGCGGTACACGAATGCCGCCTTCGTACAGCGATCCCTTGCCCGATCGCAACGGCACGTTCGTCGTCACGGCCTCCGGATAGCCGCTGGCTTTATCGAAGCCCACGTAGCCACCGTTGTCGCTCGTGAACACAACGATCGTGTTCTGGTCGATGCCGCGCAGCTTTAAGTGTTCGAGAATCCGGCCGACGCTCTCATCCAGGCTTTTCACCATCGCGGCATACCCGATGTTCTGATGGTGCATGTCGGCTCGGCGTGTGGCCTCGAAGTGGCTGGTGTCGGCCGGTTTGGCCTCGATGGGCGTGTGCGGCGCGTGATGCGCGAGATACAAGAAGAAGGGCCGATCGCCGGCACTGTTGATGACCGAGATGGCTTCGTCGGTCAATCGGTCGGTGAGATACTCGCCGGGGCGGCCGAACTCAAGGTGAGGCACGTACCGGTACTCATTTCCAAAGCGGCCGACGCCACGGTAGGGCCAGAAAAAGGTTTGCGGCGCGCCCCATAAGGTGCCGCCGATATTGACATCGAACCCGTGCGTTTCGGGATAATGCTGCGCGTCGCCCAAATGCCACTTGCCCACGAGCGCTGTCAGGTAGCCGGCCGATTGTAATCGCGCGGCCAAGGTGGTTTCGGCATGCGGCAAGTCGTGCCGCGAGGCGCCTTGCAACAGCGGCCGATTCTTTGGTCCATCGAGCGAACCTTCGGCCCAAATGGTGATCTGCAATCGCGCGGCGTGCTTGCCGGTGAGCAGCATCGCGCGCGTCGGCGAGCAGACCGACATGGCATAGGCGTTGGTGAAGCGCACGGCTCCCTGCGCCAAGCGGTCGAGGTTCGGCGTCTCGTGCAAATCGGCGCCGTAGCATCCCAAATCCGACCAGCCGAGATCGTCAGCCAAAATGAGTACAACATTCGGTCGACGCGGTTTCGCAGCTAAATCGTCGGCAAACACGTGGCTTGGCACGAGCGACAGGTTTAGCGCAGCCACGATGAGCGCGGCAAATCGGTAGAGCATTTGGCGCGTAAACTGGCAACCCGTGACTCTCGCTGGCCGACGCACCGCCGAGTTGCTGAGCTGCGCGGCGAAGTCGAGGTGACCCTGCTCCACGGAGAGCGAACCGCGCAGCGTGACCGCGTGCGGGCCCGGTTCTAGTACGTTGCACAAAACACGATTTACCATCGCGGCGAATACCCGGTTGAAAACTTCAACTACGATGAAAGCTAATTCACCGGAGTGTACCGGAGCAATATCTT
>DASZPI010000584.1:0-3680 GCA_035550355.1 Pirellulales bacterium | reverse complement strand
GCTGGTCATCGTCGGCGCGTCGAACGTTTCGAGCATTCCCAGCGGTAAGCTGCGACGGACCTGGATGTACACGCTACGGCGATACACCGCCTCGCCTAGATCGACTTTTTTGCCGGTGGGGCGGCCTGCCGTATCGCGCGTATCGACGCCGATGACGACCTGGCCGACTTCATCGGGCGTCACCGGGACCGGCTTGCCGAACTGCGTTGGGTTCAGTTTGCCGGCGACCGCCAAGATGGAGTCGCGGATCACCTCGGCCTCGGCGCGGCGCACGTTCGCGCGCGCGAGCAGCCGGTTTTCAGGATCGACACGGTCGAGTTCGTCCGTGCGGCCCGACGACTGCCGATACACGGCCGATGTCATGATCAGCCGGTGAAGCCGCTTGAGCTGCCAGCCGTGTTCGATCAACTCGGTCGCGAGCCAGTCGAGCAACTCAGGATGCGATGGCCTGTCGCCGAGCATGCCGAAGTCGCTTGGCGTGCTCACCAATCCCCGGCCAAAATGATGCAGCCACACCCGATTGACCAACACCCGCGGTACCAGCGGGTGGTTGCCGTCGGTCAACCGCTCAGCCAGCGCCAACCGCCGGCCGGTGCTCGGCAGCTTCGACGATTTCAACGCGAACGACCGGGGCGACCCGCCCGCGAGGATTGCAGGTTCGGCGGGCTCGACCGTCTCTTTCGGCTGCTGGAAATCGCCGCGATGGAAGACGAACGTGGCTGGCACCTTGCCCGGTGTTTCGTACAGCGCGTGGACAAAGTCTTCCTTGGGCTTTTTCGCCCGAGTGGCCGCGGCCTCGTCGGTTAGCCTTTTAAGCTGATCGGTTTGAATCAACTGTTCCAGGCGTGCGATCTCGGTCTCGAGCTCAGCAATCTCCTGTTTCGCAGTGTCCGCGTCCTTGCGTCCGCCAAGCGCTTTGAGCAGCGCGGTTCGCTTGGCCTTTGCTGCGGCGACCGCTTCTTTTCGCGGCGCGTCGTACATGTACAGCGATCCTGCACTGACATTCAGGCTGGGGTACTGCTTGAGCAGTTTCGTCTGCTCGGGCGTTCGCTTCTTTTCGGTCGTGGTGAATGCTTCGCGCAATGCCTCATGCTTGTCGGCCGGCAGCTTGGCTAGTTGCTCTTCAAAGGTGTGCCGGATGTATTCGTCTTGCAGCGCGACACGCCGCTTGTCGATCGCCGCGGCGGCGGCTTCCAACTCGGCCGACAGCTTACGGTCGGCATCGGTGGCCAGCGATGCTTGCCGACCACGCGGCGGCTTCCAGTTCTTCCAGTCGAGCGCGGGCTCGAACACCGCACGCAAACGGTAATAATCGTGCTGCGAGATCGGATCGAACTTATGGTCGTGGCATTCGGCGCAGCCGATCGTCAGGCCAAACAACGTTGCCGAGACGATCTTTACGGTGTCGGCCACAACGGCGTTGCGAGCTACGTTCTGATCGACGTCCGCGGTTCCGGTGCCGTCGGGCGCCATGCGAAGGAACCCGGTGGCCACCAGCTTCTGCACGTCGTCGGCCGAAAGGTCCTTCTTGGGATAACCAATCAACTCATCGCCTGCGAGTTGTTCGCGAATGAATTCGTCGAGCGGCTGATCGCGGTTAAACGACTGGATGACGTAGTCGCGATACTTGTACGCGTTGTCGCGCACCGGATCGATCGGCGTGTAGCCATCGCTGTCGGCGTAACCCGCAACGTCCAACCAGTGCCGCCCCCAGCGCTCGCCGTACTCAGGCCGCGCAAGCAGTCGATCGACCAGTCGCTCGAAGCGGTCGTTGGCCGGGTCGTCGAGATAGGCTTCGACCTCTTCGGGCGTCGGCGGAATGCCGAGCAAATCGAAGTATGCGCGGCGAACGAGCGTATGCGGCTCGGCTTCGGCCGACAGCCGCAGCTTTTGCTCGGCCAGCTTCTGCACAATGAACGCGTCGATCGGCGTCCGGCCGCCCGATTTGCTCGGCAGCTTGGGCACTTTCGGCTTGCGGATGGGTTGGAACGCCCAGAAGGCGCGCTCTTCCTCGGTGAACAGTGGACCCTCGACCAGGGTCTCGGGTGCGGGTTCGGGCCTGGCGGTCTTTGCGCCGCTGGCGATCCAGCGCTCGATCACCGCGATTTCGCCCTGCGGCACTTTCTTATCGCCCGGGGGCATCTCGCCCGAACGAATCCGCTCGACGAGCAGACTGTTGCTCGGATCGCCAGGCACAATCGCTGGACCGCTGTCGCCGCCTTGCAACATCAAGCGCACCAGCCGCAGGTCGAGTTCCCCTTCGCGCTCGCCCGATTCGCCGTGGCAATGGAAGCAGCGCACCTTAAGGATCGAACGGACGTGCTTCTCGAACGTGACTGGCTCGCTGGGACGCTTCGACTCAGCGGCAACGGCAACGGCCGACACCAGCGAAAAAACAACAGCGAAGAACGCGCGGCACGCGGTCATGGCAGCCTTCCCGGCTAACGGCGTGGACGGATTGGCGGGAACGCATCAACGGCGGGGAATGTATTATGCGAAACACTGCCGAAGATTGCAATGTTTTCGCGCCGCTAGCCACTGCGCCGGTTGGCCTCGCCCCGCAGCAGGCGGATCCACGGACCGATGTAATGGCCATGGTCGTGGTAAGTGCGGCCGCTGACCATGTTGCCGTCGATCACACACGGCTCGTTCACGTAAATGCCGCCGCACACTTCGAGGTCGAACTTGCACTTGGCCACCGTGGCCATGCGTCGGCCTTTCACGCAGCCGGCCCGGGCGGGGATTTCCACCCCATGGCAGACACTGGCGATCGGCAGCTTGTGCTCGAAGAAATATCGCGTGATCCGCAGCAGGTCTTCGTCCTCGCGGATGTACTCGGGCGCTCGGCCACCCGAAAAGAAAATGCCGATGTACTCTTCGGGCTTGATTTCCTTGAACGCGATATCGGCTTCGATCGCGTATCCTTCCCATTCCTTGGTGATGGTCCAGCCCGGCTTCACCTGGTGCATGACCATCTGGTACTGCCGTCGCTCGGGCGCGGCGACGACCGGCTGCCAGCCTTCTTCCTGCACACGGAAATACGGATACAGCGTGTCGACCGTTTCGGTCGCATCGCCGACGACAATAAGTACTTTGTGGGCCATGCCTGCAATCTACGGTCGACGACCTGCGGCGTCAAACGCCGCTGGCTTACTCGTGCTCTTGACCATGGCCGGGGGCGGCCGCGAAGATCGACCGCATGCTCAGCCTGAAATCGGCCACTCTTCCGCGCTGGATCACTCAAGTCAACGAGAACCTCGAAGAGGTGCTGATCGATCACGCCCATTGCGAAAAGAAGGCGGCGGGCGTGGCAATGAACCTGATCGTGGCTTATGTCGACCAGGTGGACTTGGTGCGCGAATGCTCGGCCATCGTCACCGAGGAGCTCGACCACTTCCGCCAGGTAATCGACCTGTGCCTCGAGCGCGGCATCCGCTTCCGCCGTCTGAAGCCGAGCAACTACGCCGGGCAGCTCCATGCCCTGGTCCGCAAACAAGAGCCGGGCCGGGCGGTCGACCGGTTGCTGGTGGCCGGCCTGATCGAAGCCCGCTCGTGCGAGCGATTCGCATTATTGCGCGAAGGGGTGCGTGATCCGCAGCTTGCCGAGTTTTACGGTAGCTTGTTCGAGTCCGAGGCGCGTCATCACGGCACGTACGTGAAGCTGGCCAAGCTGTTTGCCG
>DASZPI010000583.1:0-2048 GCA_035550355.1 Pirellulales bacterium | reverse complement strand
GTGCGGTTGTCCCGGCAACCGCGGGCGAGCGCCCGGCGGCTAATTTCGGTGACTCGGGCAACGTTAGTTGTCCGAAAACGTCACCGGGTTGATGCGGCGCGCCGCAGCGGCCACGGTCGCGGCCAGGCGCACCCAAATGCACGGCGAGTCGCCGTCGTGCTGCAGCTCGAAATGCCGGCTGGTGATGTGACCGGCGAGCTTTTCGCGGCGGCCGGTGATCGTGCTCTGCACGGCGCAGCGCAACGTGTCGCCGACCGCGGGCAGCGGGCGCCCATTCCAATCGGCAAACACTGCCTGGCCGAGCGTGTTACCGGCCTGGTCGTGAAACTCGACGAATACGCCTGCCGTCATTGCCGATTGCAACTGGGTCTTCATGACCGCTCTCCTATCGTTGGACCATTCCCTTGGTTCCCCCCCGGCGGAGAAGCATAAACGACGACAGGATGTCGTGGCAACACTTTTCTCGCCGACGCGCGAAATCGCAAGCGAGGCGCGACATCACTCGCGATTCACGACTCACCCACGCACCCGTCACAGCATGTCCAGCGGATCGGCATCGACGATCCACTGCACGTGCTCGGGCGCTTTCAGGTCGGCAAGCGCCGCAGCCAGCGCTGCGTGCATCGCGATGCTATCTTCCGCTTGCACCTGGAGCTGAAAACGAAACAGACCACGCAACTTGGCGATCGGCGCGGGGGCCGGGCCCAGCACGCGCGCAACCACCTTGCGCACTTCCAGCTCGCTGCGCAAACGCTCGCCGACGTGCTCGGCAAATCCACCGGCCACCGGTTCGATGGGGCCGCGCACCACCACGCGCGCCATGCTGGCAAACGGCGGATACGCGAGCGCCTTGCGAACTGGCAATTCCAGGTCGGCAAACGCGCGGTAGTCGTGCCGCACGGCGGCGCGAATTGCGGCATGGTCGGGCGTGTAGGTCTGCACGAGCACGCGTCCGCCCTGCTTGCCGCGCCCCGTGCGCCCCGCAACTTGCACCAATAACTGGAAGGTCCGTTCGGCGGCGCGGAAATCGGGCAAGTGCAGCGCGGTGTCGGCATTGATCACCCCCACCAGCGTGACCGCCGGAAAGTCGAGCCCCTTGGCGATCATCTGCGTGCCCAGCAGAATCTGCACCTCACCCGAGCGGAACGCGGCCAGCGCCCGCTCGTGACTGCCGACCGCCTGCATCGTGTCGGTGTCCATCCGCACGGCGCGGTAATCGGGAAAGCGGGCCTGCACTTCGGCCTCGAGCCGTTCGGTCCCCATGCCACCGTAGTGCATGCCGGGCGCGCCGCACTTGGGGCAGGTGCGCGGCGGCGACGTTTGGTAATCGCAATAGTGGCAAAGGATTTTTGCCCCGCTGCGATGGTGCGTCATCGCGATGTCGCAATGCGGGCATTGCAGCGTCTCGCCGCAATGATGGCACTGGACGTGGGTCGAATAGCCCCGGCGATTGAGTAGCAGAATCACCTGCCCGCCGTCGCCGAGGGCCGCTTGCATGGCCAGGTGCAGTTGCCGGCTGATCGCGCCGCGCGAGTGGCGTGAGCTGGTGTCGTGCCGCAGGTCGATCGTCATCACGTCGGGCAGCGGCCGGTCGAACACTCGGCGCGGCATCTCGACCAGTCGATACTCGCCGCGGCGCGCGCGCTGGTAGCTCTCGAGCGCCGGCGTGGCCGAGCCAAGCACCAGCGGCACGTGTTCGTCGGCCGCTCGGCGCAGCGCGACATCGCGCGCATGGTAGCGCGGCGCGGTCTCTTGCTTGAACGTCGACTCGTGCTCCTCGTCGAGCACGATCAGCCCCAGGTGCGGCACGGGGGCGAAGATCGCGCTGCGTGCGCCGACCACGACCGACACCTCGCCGCGCGCAATCCGCTGCCATTGGGCGTGGCGTTCGACATTGCTTTGATGGCTGTGCAGCACCGCCACGCTGCCGAAGCGCGCCTCGAACCTTTGGCGAGTCTGCGGCGTGAGGCTGATCTCGGGCACCAGCACGATCGCCTGCCGGCCGAAGCGCACGACCTCTTGAATGGCGCGAATGTACACCTCGGTCT
>DASZPI010000582.1:0-7920 GCA_035550355.1 Pirellulales bacterium | reverse complement strand
TGGTGTTGGATGAACTCGACGGTAGCCTGCGTGTCGATGGGCGGATCGGTATTAGGGATGCACGCAATGCTGGTGAAGCCGCCGGCAAGCGCCGCCGCGGTGCCGGTGGCGATGGTCTCATCTTCCTCACGCCCCGGTTCGCGCAGATGCACGTGCATATCGATCAAGCCGGGGGCGACAATCTTGCCGTGGGCATCGATCACCAACGCTTGGCCATTGCGCGGCGCATCGAGCGCGGCGATCCGCCCGTCGTGAATCAGCAGGTTGGTGACGCGATCGATCCCCTGACTGGGATCGATCACGCGCCCGCCTTCGATCAGGATGGTAGACGGCGTGTTGTGAGCGTTTTGAATCATGCGTAGCTAAACGGTCCCGCGCCTTGGGCGGCCAGGGTGCTGCGAACTTTCGTGCCGTCGAGAGCCGCCATGTCGCTGCCGGCATGCACGGCCAGCGCTGCCGCGGTGCCTGCCGCCTGGCCCATGGCCATGGCGGTGCATGTAACGCGGGTCGAACTGGCCGCTTCGGCGGTCGCCGAGTGGCAACGACCGGCGACGAGCAGGTTGCTCACGCTGCGCGGCACCAGCGAACGATACGGAATGTCATACGGCTCGGGCTGGAACTCACCGCCGCGGTTGGCGCTGCCCACGGTCACGCTGTTGGGATGCACGTCGAGATACCAGCAACCGGTGGCGATCGCGTCGTCGAAGCTGCGCCGCGCGCGCAGGTCGTCGGCCGTCAACACGTAAGCGCCTTGAATGCGGCGCGTCTCGCGAATGCCGATGTATGGACCGCTGCAAATAAAGTACGCCTCTTCGAAGCCAGGTACGTTTTCCTTCCAGGCGCGGAACATGGTCCAGGCATCGCGGCGGCCTTGCATCTCGGCGCGCGTCAGATCGGCGGCATCGACCGCGTTGCCCGGCACGCGCACGGCATGGATGTATGCCTCGTCGTCGGCAAAGGCGAAGTTCAGCCCGGGGCCGTAGAACGCCGGCAAGTCGCCACGCTCGTGCGCTGCCACGAGGGCTTCGCGGGCCGCTGATTTCATCGCGTCGTTCTTCCGCACATTGCCGATGCGGAAGTGCAGGCTCATCGGCATCGTTGGCTGCAACTGCTCGACGGGACAGCCGGCCCAGGCCGCGATATCGGCATCGCCCGTGCAGTCGACCACTTGCTTCGCCTCGACCCGCACCAGGCCGTCTTTATTTGCGACCAGGACGGCTGCGATGCGGTCGCCGCGACGCTCAACGTCGCACGCCATCGTGTGGTACAGCGGCGTAAGCATCTCGCCATGCTGCGTGATCAATCGGTCGGCCAACAGTTTGAACTCTTCGACGTTGGGAATCCGCAGCGCGTTCGATGTTTTGCCCAGCAAGTCGCTGCGGCAATCATCGCCTGTGCGGGCGTTCGGTTTCGCCGAGCCCATCAACACGGCCAATTCCAGCGGGATGCCGCGAACAATGATCCGCCGACCTTGTTGTTTTGCCATCAAGCCGTCGAAGTACGGCAGCCCAGTTGCGGTGATGATGCCTCCCAGGAATCCCGCACGTTCGATGACCAGCGTGCGGACGTTGTTGCGGGCCGAGGCCAGCGCGGCGGCCACCCCCGCGCACCCGCCGCCGCACACCAGCACGTCGGTCTTAATGGTTTTCACGGGCCATGCTCTCCCGCGCGTGCGCACAACCACAGCACCGCCATTCGCACCGCCAGACCATTGGTCACCTGGTCGAGAATGACCGAGTGTGGACCATCGGCGACGTCGGGCGTGATCTCGACGCCGCGATTGATCGGTCCCGGGGCGAGAATCAAAATATCGTCCTTAGCGCGGGACATCCGCTCGCGATTCATGGCATACAGCAGCGCGTACTCGCGAACGCTGGGGAATGGTCGCGTGGTCTGACGTTCGAATTGAATCCGCAGCAGGTTCAGCACATCGCAACGCGGCAGGATCTCGTCGAGGCTGTACGACACCTCGACCCCCAGCTCGCGCCAGCGCGGCGAAACAAGCGTCGAGGGGCCGCAGACAATGACATGCGCTCCCAGCTTTTGCAGCCCCCAAATGTTCGAGCGTGCCGTGCGGCTATGGGCAATGTCGCCGACCAACGCCACGGTCAGCCCTTCGAGCGAGCCGCGGTGCTTGCGAATCGTGAGGATATCGAGCAGCCCTTGGGTCGGATGCTCGTGAGGACCGTCGCCGGCATTGATCACCGAACAACCCAGGTTCTGGGCGAGCAAATGGGGCGTGCCTGGGGTGCGATGGCGCACGACCACCATGTCCACGCCCATCGCCTCGATGTTCTTGGCCGTGTCGATGACCGTTTCGCCTTTCGACAGGCTGCTGCCACTGGCCGAGAAATCGACCGTATCGGCCCCCAATCGTCTTGCCGCAAGCGAGAAGCTGGTGCGCGTGCGAGTCGAATTCTCGAAGAACAGGTTGGCCAGCGTCGTGCCGGCCAGCGCCGCGATCTTTTTGCGGCCGCCGTCGGTGGCTTCAAGAAAACTGTCGGCGGTGTTGAGGATCAGCGTGATTTCTTCGCCACTGAGATCTTGCAACCCCAGCAGATGACGATGGGTCCACGCGCCGGCAGGAATTTCAAGGTCGCGCAAATCGACGCTCATGGGCGCAGCATCACCACAAACATCCCACGGAAGGAAAACGGCCGCCGACTTCCGCGGATGATTTTAGCAGTGCTGTCGCGCGCTACAAGCGCCCGCTGGTTCAACTACGAGCCCGAGCCCATCGGCATGCCGCCGTAAGGCATGGTTTGATCGAGTGCTGCGGCACCGTAGCCGACGCCGTAACCCGGGTAAATACCACGCAGCCCCAGGCCAAACTGCCCTTCGTACGGATTGTAGATCCCGCCCGCTTCGGGACGCGGATAGAAACCGTAGTTGTAAATCGGGTTCTGATAGCCGCCCCAGCCATGCGGATACATGCTTCCGCCGCGCCGGTGCTCGGCGCATGCTGCCGCCGCCATCATGCTCGAGGCGATCAGCGCGATGAATCCAATTCGCTTCATACCGTTGCTCCTGCCACAGCGACCGTTTCGATTTCGCGACACAGCCAAACGTAGCTCGTGATTTTGTGCTCGGCGACGCGCTCGAGCATCGGCTTGTGCCGGTTGTAGCGACCGTGCGCCCCCTGTCGAGGAAATGGCCCGCGGGTTAGCATTGATCGCGAACACCGCAAAATGAGGCCAGGCATGCCGGTCGGTTTCGAAGGACTTCGTGTCGCCGCGTTTGAAAGTCGCCGAGCCGACGACATGCGTCGGCTGATCGAGCGGTTCGGCGGCGTGGCCAGCGTTTCGCCCTCGATGCGCGAGGTGCCACTGGATGAAAATCCGGCGGCGGTCGATTTCGCCAATCGCCTGATCAGTGGCCAGATCGACGCGGTGGTGCTGCTCACGGGGGTAGGCACGCGGCACCTAGTGGCCCAAATCGAACGTCACGTCGATCGCAATCGGTTCCTCGCCGCGCTGGCGGATGTGACGACCGTCGTCCGCGGCCCCAAGCCGGTTGCAGTGCTCAAAGAGTTCAACATCGAGCCGACCGTCCGCGTCCCCGAGCCGAACACATGGCGCGAGGTGCTGCAAACCGTCGATCGGTTGGCGCCGGTGACGAACCAAACGGTCGCAGTGCAGGAATATGGCGTGCCGAGCGCGGGGCTCGTCGCCGGCCTTGAAGCGCGCGGCGCCCGCGTGCATTCGATCAAGGTGTATCGCTGGGACTTCCCGGAGGACACCCTGCCGCTGGAAGAAAACTTGCGCGAGATCGCTGCCGGCGCGATCGACGTGGTGCTGTTCACCTCGGCACACCAGGTTGTGAATGTGCTGCGGATGGCCGAGCGTCTGGGGTTGAGCGACGCCGTGCATGCCGCCTTTGCGTCGATCGTGATCGCCTCGATCGGACCGACAACCAGTGAGATGCTGCGCGATTGCGACCTGCGGGTCGACATCGAACCCGAGCACAACAAAATGGGGCAGCTTGTGGCTGCCGCGGCCGAGCAGGCCCACCGCGTGCTGGCCACGAAGAGGCAATTCCGCAGCGGTGGCATCCGCTTGGCCGCGACAAGCAGAGGTACGGAGCGGCCCGCATGGTATGACAGCCCGTTTATGAAAGCGTGTCGGCGCGAGCCGTGCGACCGGCAGCCGATTTGGCTGATGCGTCAAGCCGGCCGCTATATGGCCGAATACCGCGCTGTGCGCGCCAAACACACGTTTCTCGAACTTTGTAAGAATCCGGCCCTGTGCGCTGAGGTGATGCTGACCGCGGTCGATCGGCTGGGAGTGGATGCGGCAATCATCTTTAGCGATCTATTACCAATGCTCGAGCCGATGGGGGCCGAGTTGGAATTTGCGCATGGCGAAGGTCCGGTGATCCACAACCCAGTGCGCGACGCCGAGGACGTCGATCGTCTGCGCGAGCTCGATGATCTTAACGACGTTGGCTTCGTCATGGAGACAGTCCGACAAACACGTGCCGGTCTGCGTGCTGATTTGCCGGTCATTGGATTCGCCGGAGCGCCATTCACGCTGGCCAGTTACCTGGTCGAAGGGGGTGCAAGCCGCAACTACATCCACACCAAATCGCTCATGTTGTGCGACCCTGGCGCATGGCACGAGTTGATGGCGAAGCTGGCACGCTCGATCGGCCGCTACCTGCGCGCTCAAATCGCCGCCGGGGCCCAGGCGGTGCAAATCTTCGACAGTTGGGTCGGCTGCTTGGGCCCCGACGATTATCGGCAGTACGTGTTGCCGCACACCCGTGCGGTCATCGAGGCGGTCGAGTCGGAGGCGCCGGTGGTCAACTTTGCCACGGGTAACCCCGCACTGCTGCCGCTGCTGAGCGAAGCCGGCGGCGCTGTGATCGGCGTCGATTGGCGCATTCGGCTCGACGCGGCATGGAATGTCATCGGGCACTCGCGAGCCATTCAAGGCAATCTCGACCCGACGGTGTTGCTGAGCGGGCCCGAAGAAATTCGCCGCCAAGCGCTCAACGTTCTTCGTCAGGCCGGCGGACGCCCAGGGCACATCTTCAACCTGGGGCATGGCGTGCTGCCCAACACGCCAGTCGAGAACGTAATTGCGTTGGTCGAAGCGGTACACGAGCTCGGTCCGCAACGCTAACAGCCTCGCCAGCTACATCAAGACTGGTACGAGGTCGCCGAACAGGTTGGCTGTCGGTACCGCTACGACCGCGTGGCTGGGCGCTTCGCGATCTTTCGCCTCGATGAGCGGCAATTCCGCCAGCAAATCCCCAAGCACCTCGCCCAGCCGCATCGGACCGACGTTTCGATCGACCTCACTGGTTCGTTGCGGATTAGAGAAGCCGTTGGTACCCATTGCGCTCTCCGTGAACTTCGCGATTCAAGCCCCGATTGACGCCACAGACGATAGTGTCAGCATATACACCACTATACGCATGTCAATCGCCGAAGATCTTGACGATTTGAGAAATAAAATGGGTAGCCTGGGAGATATCGAGCGCCTTTGCCGCGAACGTTCAAAAGAGCAGGTGCACAAGGCCGACGAATAAAAGCGTTTAGAACGTGGGTCGCACACGCCACACGGCCGCGGGCAGTAGCAAGGACAGCTATTCGAATGCCGAGCCAGTCGCAGCAAACAGAGACCGCACGCAAACTTATTTGGCGAGCGTTGTCCGAGCTCATCGGCGAGGCGGTTCCCGCCGAGGAAATCAGCGAGACGATCTTGATCAGGGACGGCAAATACCGAGGCCGTTCCTATCGCACGGGCGATTACATGGCCATGTGGCTGTTCGAATCGGGGCTCGTGATGTTTTACGACCGACGCGGCGAACTGCTGCGGACATGCGAGCTTTGCACTCCGGCTGCCGCTACTCGCCGGGCCGCGTAACAGCGCCTCAACACTTCGCGCGCTATCAGCCCGCGGACCACGGTCCGTGGGCTTTTTTACGCGCACCGCCGCGGGTAGCATCAAAGGCTTCTCTACGCCTCGCTCCCGCTCAGGAAATCACCGCCGATGGCCGTGTTGAACAAGTTCAGCTCGCGAATTACGCAGCCTAAAAGCCAGGGCGCCAGCCAGGCGATGCTCTACGGCACCGGCCTGACCGAGGCCGACATGCAGAAGCCGCAAGTCGGCATCGCCAGTGTTTGGTACGAGGGGAACACCTGCAACATGCACCTCAACACCCTGGCCGAGCACGTGAAGCGTGGCGTGGTCGAGGCGGGCATGGTCGGCATGCGGTTCAACACCATCGGCGTCAGCGACGGCATCTCGATGGGTACCGAAGGGATGAGCTACTCGCTGCCGAGCCGCGATCTGATTGCCGACAGCATCGAAACCGTGATGCACGCCCAGTGGTACGACGCCAACGTGTCGATCCCGGGCTGCGACAAGAACATGCCCGGCTGCCTGATCGCCATGGGCCGGCTGAACCGCCCATCGCTAATGGTCTACGGCGGCACGATCAAGCCCGGGCACGCCAATGGCGACGTGCTCGACGTGGTCAGCGCGTTCCAGTGCTTTGGCGAGTACATCGCCGGCAAAATGAGCGAAGAGCAGCGCCAAAAAGTGGTGCGCTGCAGCATCCCGGGCGCCGGCGCCTGCGGCGGTATGTACACGGCCAACACCATGGCGTCGGCCATCGAGGCCCTGGGCATGGCATTGCCATACAGTGCGAGCATTCCGGCCGAGTACCCCGAGAAGCTCGACGAGTGTTTTCGCGCCGGCTCAGCGATCCGTCGCCTACTGGAACTGGACCTGAAACCGCGCGACATCATGACCCGCGCCGCCTTTGAGAACGCCATGGTGGTGGTGATGGCGCTGGGCGGAAGCACCAATGCAGTTCTGCACCTGATTGCGATGGCCCGGGCGGTCGAGGTTCCGCTGACGATCGACGACTTCGATCGCGTGAGTAAGCGCGTGCCGTACCTGGCCGACCTCAAGCCCAGCGGCCGTTATGTGCAGGAAGACTTACACAAGGTGGGCGGTACGCCGGCGGTGATGAAATATCTGCTCGAAAAAGGGCTGATGAATGGCGACTGCATCACGTGCACGGGCCACACACTCGCGCACAACCTCGCCGAATTGCCGGGGCTAAAGCAAGGCCAGCAGATCGTGCACCCGCTCGAGAAGCCGATCAAGCCGACGGGGCATATTCAAATTCTCCGCGGCAACCTCGCCCCTGAAGGGGCCGTGGCCAAAATTACCGGCAAGGAAGGCGAACGCTTCTCGGGGCCAGCGAAGGTGTTCGACGCGGAAGAAGACATGCTCGCGGCGCTCGAGCAGAAGAAGATTGCCAAAGGCGATGTGATCGTGATTCGCTACGAAGGTCCCAAGGGGGGCCCGGGCATGCCCGAGATGCTCACGCCAACCTCGGCGATCATGGGCGCGGGGCTGGGCAAAGACGTAGCACTGATGACCGATGGCCGATTCTCAGGTGGTTCGCATGGGTTTATCGTGGGGCATGTGACTCCCGAAGCCCAAGAGGGCGGTCCGATCGCCTTGGTGCGCGACGGCGATCGGATCACGATCGATGCCACTCGCAATGCGATCGAAGTCGACCTGAGCGACGCTGAACTCGCGAAGCGCCGCGCGGCATGGAGAGCGCCCGCTTATAAAGTCTCGCGCGGCGTGCTTTACAAGTACATCCAGCGCGTGAAGAGCGCGAGCCTGGGTTGCGTGACGGACGAGTAAAAGCGGTTGGTGGTCCATCGCATGCCGACCGTCCTCTTATGACGGATTCTTGATCGCTGACAACACCCCTCAATCTCAACTTTGAAATCGGATATGTCCAACGACCCTTACTTTCAATCTCAGTTCGCCGAGCGGATCGGCGGCATCAACTATGGCAAGGGAACCGAGATCTATAAGTTCGAAAAAATCAAGCGCGCCAAGCGTAAGGCGTTGGCCGAACATCCCGAGCGCTCGCTGGTCGATTTCG
>DASZPI010000581.1:0-5533 GCA_035550355.1 Pirellulales bacterium | reverse complement strand
GGTTCGGCCCTCTGCACTGCGGGCCCTGGCCCGAGCCGATCCGCCAAGCGGTGGTGTTGCCGCTGATGAGGCCGACGCAACCCGAGCCCGCGGGGTTCCTGATCGCCGGCATCAGTCCGCGACTGGTGTTCAACGACGGCTATCGAGGGTTCCTCGAACTGTTGGCAGGGCACATCGCTACGGCCACGGCCAACGCGCGGGCCTACGAGGAGGAACGTCGCCGGGCCGAAGCGCTCGCCGAGTTGGACCGCGCCAAAACGGCGTTCTTCTCGAACGTCAGCCACGAGTTTCGCACTCCGCTGACGTTGATGCTCGGCCCGATCGACGACGCGCTGCGCGATCCGGCGGCCGAATTGCCCGAGGCCCAGCGCACGCGGCTCGAGCTGGTGCGCCGCAACGGCCTGCGGCTGCAAAGGCTGGTCAACACGCTGCTGGAGTTTTCGCGGATCGAAGCCGGGCGCGCCCGCGCCTCGTACGAGCCAACCAATCTGGCCGAGTTCACCGCCGAGCTGGCCGGAGTGTTTCGCTCGGCGTGCCAGCGGGCCGGACTCGAACTCGTCGTCGATTGCGCGCAGCTCTCCGAGCCGGTGTTTGTGGACCGCGAGATGTGGGAGAAGATCGTTCTCAATCTGCTCTCGAACGCGTTCAAGTTCACGTTCGAGGGGCGGATCACCGTTGCGCTGCGGCAGGTCGGACGCTCGGTCGAGCTGCGCGTGCAAGACACCGGCACCGGCATCGCCGAGGAAGAAATGCCCAAGCTGTTCGAGCGTTTTTATCGCGTCGACAACGCGCAAGCGCGAACGCACGAAGGCAGCGGCATCGGCCTGTCGTTGGTGCTGGAGCTGGTCAAGCTGCACGGCGGCGCGATCACCGCCGACAGCCAGCCGCGACGCGGCACCACGATGATTGTCACCCTGCCGCTGGGCGCCGAGCACCTGCCAGCCCCGCTGGTACGCCAAGCCGCTCAGCCCGCCAAGTCGCAAGCCGCCGAGGCCTATGTCGAGGAGGCGCTGCGCTGGCTGCCCGAGGGTTCCGACCACCGGGACGACGACGGCCGGCTCGATGCCGCCGACGCAGCACTGCCGCGCTGGGCCGACGGCCAGCGCCCGCGGATCATCGTGGCCGACGATAACACCGACATGCGCCAGTACATTGTGCGGCTGCTCGCAACGCAATTCGAGGTCGAAGCGGTCGCCGACGGCGAGGCGGCGCTGGCCGCGATCCGCCACCGCCCCGCGGAATTGATTCTGACCGACGTGATGATGCCGCGGCTCGACGGCTTCGGTTTGCTCAAGGCAGTCCGCGGCGACGCATCGATCGCGCACACGCCGGTGATCATGCTTTCGGCGCGGGCCGGCGAGGAAAGCCGGGTCGAAGGCATGCAGGCCGGCGCCGATGGCTATCTCGTCAAGCCGTTCAGCGCTCGAGAGCTGGTCGCGATGGTTGCCGCGCACGTCAACCTCGGCCGGGTTCGGCGCGAGGCCGAGCATGCACTGCGGCGCAGCGAGGAACATTTGCGCACCGTGGTCGATACGACCCCGGCGTGCATCAAGATTGTCGGGTGCGACGGCACGCTGCTCGACATGAACGCGGCGGGGCTGTGCATGATCGGGGCCGACACGCTCGACTCGGTCGCCGGCCGGAGTGTGTACGACGTCATCTGTCCCGAGCATCGCGACGTCTACCGCTTGTTCAACGAGAGAATCTGCAACGGCGAAAAGGGGACGCTCGAGTTCGACATCATCGCCCTCAACGGGCTGCGGCGGCACATGGAAACGCACGCCGCGCCCATCGCCGGCTCCGACGGCCAGTGGCAGCAGTTGGCAATCAGCTACGACATCACCGAGCGCAAGCGCGAGACGATGCGCTGGCGCACCATGGCCGAGGCGCTGCCCAACCTGCTGTGGACCGACTTGCCCAACGGCCAATGCGATTGGTTGAGCGTTCAGTGGGGCAAGTACACCGGCATTCCCGAGCACGAGTTGCTTGGGCTGAACTGGCTCGAGCGCGTGGTGCACCCCGACGATCGGCAGCGGACGCTCGATTGCTGGAACGCCGCGTGCGCCGACACCGGCCTGTACGACGTCGAGTACCGCATCCGCCGCTACGACGGCCAGTATCGCTGGTTCAAGACGCGCGGCGTGCCGCTGCGCGACGACCAGGGGCGGATCATCTACTGGTTCGGCACCTGCACCGATATCGAAGACGTGAAGCAGCTCGAAGCGGCCCTGCGCGAGGCCGACCGCCGGAAGAACGAGTTCCTGGCCACCTTGGCCCACGAGCTGCGCAATCCGTTGGCGCCGATTCGCCACGGGTTGCAGATCATGCACCTGTCGCAGGGAACGCCCGAGCTCATCGAGCAAACGCGTGCGATGATGCAGCGCCAGCTCGACCAGATGGTGCACCTGGTCGACGACCTGTTGGATGTGAGTCGCGTCAGTCGCGGCATCATCGAGCTGCGTAAGGAGCGCGTCGAGCTGGCGCGCGTCCTCCAGCACGCCATCGAGACCAGCCAGCCGGCGATCGACCAGGCCGCCCACGAGCTGACCGTTTCGCTGCCGCAGCAGCCGATCTTTGTCGAGGCCGATACCACGCGGCTGGCGCAAGTGTTTGCGAACCTGCTGAACAACGCGGCAAAATACACCGAGCGCGGCGGTCAACTTCGCCTGGAAGTGCGGCACGACGACGGCCACGCCGTGGTGACGGTGAAAGACAACGGCATGGGCATTCCGCCCGCCATGCTGCCGAAGGTGTTCCAGATGTTCACGCAAGTGAACCAGAATCTGAACCGATCGCAGGGAGGATTGGGCATCGGGCTGTCGATCGTAAAGCGCCTGGTGGAGATGCACCAGGGCACGATCGAGGCCCACAGCGAGGGGATCGGCATGGGGAGCGACTTCGTCGTCCGGCTGCCGGTGCTCGCCCCGCCTGCCGCGCCGCGTCGCGCCGAGCCCGCCTCGTCCAACGGGAGCGCCAGTCGCTGTCGAATTCTGGTGGTCGACGATAATCGCGATTCGGCTTCGAGCCTGGCGATGATGCTGCGGCTGATGGGCAACACCACGCAGGCTGCCCACGACGGACTCGAAGCGTTGGCAATGATTCCCGAGTTCAAGCCCGATGTCGTGCTGCTCGATATCGGCATGCCGCATCTCAATGGCTACGAGACGGCGCAGCGCATTCGCGAGCAGCCCTGGGGCAAGGACCTGGTGCTCGTGGCGCTCACCGGCTGGGGACAGGACGAGGACCGCCGCAAGTCGCAGGCCGCCGGGTTCGACGGTCACCTGACGAAGCCGATCGAAATCGCCACGCTGCAAAAGCTGCTTGCCTCGTTGCTTGCCGCCGCCAAATAGCTCACCATAGCTCGCGGCGGGCAGCAACCGGCAAGGAACGCATCATGCATCGACGAGCATTTCATGCCAGCGCCGCCAGCGCGGTCGCCGGCTTGCTCATGGCCAAGCCGCGGACCCACGCCGCGTCGCCGCGGGGCAAAATCAAGATCGGCCAGATCGGCACCGCCCACGCCCATGCCGCCGGCAAGCTCGCAGCGATCCGCAAGCTCGCCGACGATTACGAAGTGGTCGGCGTGGTCGAGTCGGATGTGGCGCGCCGCGAACGCCTTTCGCAACAGCCGCCGTACGCCGGCCTGCCATGGATGACCGAGGAACAACTGTTCGCGGCGCCCGGCTTGCAAGCCGTGGCGGTCGAGACTGCCGTCCGCGAACTGGTGCCCACGGCCCTGCGCTCGGTCGAGGCCGGCTTGCACGTGCATGTCGACAAGCCGGCCGGCGAGTCGATGTCGGCCGTGCGCCGCCTGCACGAGATTGCCGCCGGCCGCGCGCGCACCGTGCAGATGGGTTACATGTTCCGCTACAACCCGGCTTTTCAACTGCTGTTTCAAGCCGTGCGCGAAGGCTGGCTGGGCGAGATCTTCGAGGTCGATGCCGTGATGAGCAAAGCGCTCGAAGGCAACGAGCGCAAACGATTGCTCGAGTACCGCGGCGGCAGCATGTTCGAGCTTGGCTGCCACGTCATCGATCAACTGGTGACGGTCCTCGGCAAGCCCGATCGCGTGACGGCGTATCCACGACAGACGCGCAGCGAGCTCGATCCGCTGGTCGATAACCAACTGGCGGTGTTCGAGTATCCGCACGCCACGGCGGCCGTGCGCAGCTCGCTGGTCGAAATCAACGGCGGACCACGCCGGCAATTCATCGTCTGCGGCACCGAAGGCACGCTCGAAATCCTGCCCCTCGAGCCGCCGCAGGCGGTGCTCACGCTCACCAAGCCGTGCGGCGCGTACCGCAAAGGACGCCAGGAGGTCGAGCTACCGAAGATGACCGGCCGATACGACGACGAGTTCCGCGACTTGGCGGCGGTGATCCGCGGCGAGAAACCGTTCGCCTGGTCGCCGCAGCACGACCTGGTGACCCACGAGTGCATCCTGCGCGCGAGCAGCCTGCCGGTGGATACCTAACACCGTGTTGAGCGTCAATGTTCTTGACAAGATTGTCAACTCGACGAATAGTGGAGTCGAGGTCTTATGGCGGCGGCCCGCGTAACGATTACGCCCGAGGCGCTTGAATACGCGTCGCGGTTGCCGCTGGCAATTCAAGGGCGCATTCGACGACTCATCTTGCGATTGGAGGCTTGGCCAGCCGTGAGCGGCGCAAAGCCGTTGGCGGGTAAGTTGGCGGGGCATTTTCGAATGCGAACAGGTGATTACCGGGTTCAGTTTCGTGTCACGGGCAATAATGTGGTGGTCGAAAAGATCGGTCATCGGGACGGATTCTATGAAGATTGAGATCTCGGGTGCCGGGAATCTTCCGCAAACGATCACGCTTGCGGGCGAGCGATTTGTCATCATGCCGGAAAGCGAATACCACCGCCTGCGCGCGACCGCTGAAGGCAACGAACCCGTATTACCAGCCCGCGACAAACAGGGAAATTATCCCGCGGCGGAAGCGCTGGGAGCATCGATCGCGCGTTCGATCGTCCGTTCGCGGCGTGAACGGGGGATGACGCAGGTAGAGTTAGCTCGGCGCGCAGGCATCCGACCTGAAACGCTCAACCGCATTGAACAAGGAAAGCACGCACCTAGCGTCGCCACGCTCGAACGCCTAGAGCAGGCCTTTGCAATCGACAAGCGATCGTCAAGACACAAGCCGTAAAAGTGAAGCACTTTTGGTAAGTGCAGTCGCGAGGTCTTTGTGGAACGCGCATTGATGACAGAACTCGTCACAATCGCGAAAGTGATGAATGCACTTGTCAAGTCACTCAATGCTACTGTGCATTATGACATGCTTGCAGGCGCGCTTTGGTGGTCGGACGAACGACCAGCATTCGGCCAGGTCAGAAACAGCGACTGCTTGCGACCCGTGTTGCGCTATCGAACGAGCGTGAAGCTATTTGGTCCGCGACCTCGGTGCCGGTTAGAACGCTGACTCGAACTCCTCACCTTCCCGGGCCCCAGCGGCGCTCCAGCCAGCGCGACAGGTAACCCAGCGGGATCGACATCGCCAGGTACAGCACCGCG
>DASZPI010000580.1:0-2037 GCA_035550355.1 Pirellulales bacterium | reverse complement strand
AGGACGCAGTTTACCTGTTCGATTGCGTACCGAGCATGAAGTCGCGTCACGCGCGACGCATTATCTGTCCGCTCTTGCGCCGCGCACGGACGAGCATTACACTCTCCATCGCGTACTTCCTGCCGACCGGCGCGGTGCTGCGCGAGTTGTTGCGGGCCCGAAAGCGCGGCGTGCGTGTCCGCGTGATCGTGCCCGGCAAAAGCGACGTGTTTCTCGTGCAGTGGGCGACGCGCCATTTCTATGCGTGGCTAATGCGCCGCGGGATCGCCATTTACGAGCGCTGCGATCTGATGCTCCACAGCAAAACGGGAGTGATCGACGATGAATGGACGATCATCGGCTCGTGCAACCTGGATCCACGCAGCTTGCAGATGAACCTCGAGTTCATCGGCGCGGTGCACAGCCACGAAATGGCCGCGACCGTGAAAAAAATCTGTGCGCTCGAGATGCGCAACAGTCGCCGAGTGACGATGGCCGATTGGCGCCGCCGCCGTTGGTGGCAACGCGCGCTCGATCGTATGGCGTGGACGCTGCGCCGCTGGCTGTAGCCTGCGACGAAACTGCTGGAGCCGCCCTTAGATTTCAGCGACTTCCAGTTCGGCTTCGTCCTGCTCGTGGTGGCCGATCGTCGCGTCGCGAACCACGGGTTCGCAGGTCGCCTGCTCCACGACATCGAGCATCGTCGGCTTGCCGCTGCGGTTGAAGAACATGCCTTCGCACTCGACCACGTGCTCGGCATACTCGACGTTATTGTCCTTCAGCAATTGATGCAGTTCGTGCAGGTTGTAATGCGGCACCGCGGGGTACAGATGGTGCGTCAAATGCACGTCCTGGCCGTAGATGAACATCGCCCAGCGCGTGATTGGATTGCAGAAGATCACACGGCTATTGGTAAGCTTGCCGTCGTCGGCATTCGCGTGCTGATACAAGTCGCGCAGCAGCATGTAGTACGGGAAGCTGGTGAACAGTGGCAGCACCCAGAACAGGTACACGTACACGCCCCATTCGGTGCCGGTCGCAAACTTTGCCCAGGCAAGCGCTCCTTCGAACAGCGTGAGCCAGCCTAAGCGCATGGCGCTGGTCGCCTTGACCGAGATCACCGGTCGCAGGTCGGACTGGAAGAACCATCGCTCGGGGATGTAATTGATCGCCGCCAATGCCGCCGCATAGAACGCCACGGGCGTGACGATCATCGAGGCGGTGTTGCCGTAATAGCTGCAATAGCCCATCACGGCGCAGTACACGACAAACCACGCCACGCCCAACAGGCTGGTGATTCGCATCTTTCCGACCATTCCTCGCGGATCGGTCTGAACGTGCTTGGCGTACGGATGCACACCGTTGCCGAGTGTGGTGACGAAAATGTTGTCCCACATGTATCGCAGCAACGCGGGCGGCCAAAAAATGCGCACATAGAACCGGTAGATAAATTCCAGCTTGCGCATGGGGAATTTATCCATCATCCGCGTTTTTCCCAGGTTCAGCAGCTCGGGATCATTATCCCAATCGTTGGTATATTCATGATGCCCGAGGTGAATCAGCCGGTATTGGCCGGTGGTCGAGAACAGCGGGAACATGCAGAAGAAGTCCGAAACGAACTCGTTCCAGAACCGGCTCTTAAGGAGCATGTAGTGCGCTCCTTCGTGGGCCAGGCCGGCAAAGCGATGCTGGACGACCCCGACCAGCATCACCGTCACAGCCACCACCGGCACGGTCCACCACCACGCGATGCCCCAATCGGCCCGGTAGTGGCAAAAAGCGATTGCCGGGACCAAAATCGCCGCCAGCGTGGCATAATCCGCAGCCAAATACAGCAAATTCGTGTAATTGTCGCGGTACCGCAGCGGATGCACCAGGGCGTTTAAATCCCGGCTATTCAGGGTTTTTCCGAGTTGTTTCGCGCGCATGTTCGATCGCTCGAAGGTCAGGCCAAAGAAGCATTCCGAGCCCCGGCCCGAAATTGAACTTCGGCCCTGCTGCCCGCTAGCAACAGCTTTCGTTCGAAGGGGGCGTTTAAGTCGGACGAGCGCACTATAG
>DASZPI010000579.1:0-10408 GCA_035550355.1 Pirellulales bacterium | reverse complement strand
GGTGCCGAGCATCCGATTCAGCGCCGCCACGAGGTCGAGCAGGTTCGTCGTGCGGCCGTTGGCCACGTTGATCACCTGGCCGCTGACCCCCGGGGCATCGACGGCCAGCAGGTTGCCTTCGACCACGTTGCCCACGTAGGTGAAGTCGCGCGATTGCAGGCCGTCGCCGTAGATCACCGGCTGACGGCCGACGAGCATCGCCGTCATGAACAGCGGGATGACGGCCGAATAGGGGCTGTTCGGGTCCTGCCGGGGACCGAAGACGTTGAAGTACCGCAGGCATACCGCCTCGATGCCCATCGACGCGGCGAACGCCCGGCAATAGTACTCGCCGGCGAGCTTGGCGGCGCCGTACGGCGAGATCGGCGCGGGCAGGTCGGTCTCGCGCTTGCTGCTGGTCGGCTGGTCGCCGTAGGCGCTGCTGCTGGCGGCATACACCACGCGGCGCACATTGGCGCGGCGGGCGGCGTCGAGCAGTTGCAAGGTGCCGGTGACGCAGTTGTGGTGCGTATCGAGCGGACGCTCCATGCTCAGCGGCACGCTGGCCAGTGCCGCCTCGTGGAAGATGCAATCGACCCCGCGCACCACCGAAGCCACGGCCGCGGCGTCGGTCAGGTCGCCCTGGACGAACTCGATCTTGTCGGCGAACTCTTGCAGGTTTTCCAACTTGCCGGTGCGCAGGTTGTCGAACACGCGCACGCGATCGCCGCGGCGGACCAGCGCCTCGGTGATGTGCGAGCCGATGAACCCTGCGCCTCCGGTGACCAGAAACGTGCGCACGCAAGCCTCCCGACAGAATCGAACGGTATGGACCCGATTTTACAACCTTAGCATTCGTCCGCCTGCCGCAGATCGACCGTCGCCGGCCGAAGTGCTAGCTGCACCGGTTGTAATGAGAATGATGTTTACACGCCGCGCACGGTTCAAGTATCTTCGCCGAGCGAAAATCGTGTCCGCACCATTCTAACTGCCCTATTCTCACCGACGGACGGCCGAAATGCGAATGCCCGCCCTTGGCTCGCTGCTGCTGATGGTCGCCGCGACCGGCCTGGCCCAGGCCGACGACTTCTTTGTGCAAAGCAAGGTCTTTCTGGGCAAGGAAGTCGTCGAAAGCGCGACGATGTTCCACGGCGGCCGGGTGTACGACTTCCTGGCCGAACCCGAGGAGGTTACGGTCTTCGACCCGCCGGGACACAAGTTCGTCGTGCTCGACATGCAGCGGCAGATCAAAACCGAGATCAGCACTTCGCAAATCGACGAGTTCACGCAGAAGATTCAGAACGAAGCCTTGGCCCGGCCGGTGCCGTTGCTGGCCTTCCTGGCCAAGCCGACGTTTACCGAGGCGTTCGACAGCGCGACCGGCGAGCTGACGCTCAAGAGCGATTGGATGGACTACACGGTGCAAACCGCCAAGCCGAAGCAGAGCGACGCCGCCTCGAAGTACGCCGACTTCAACAACTGGCAAACCAAGCTGAACACGCTGATGCACCCGGGCTCGCTGCCGCCATTCGCCCGCCTGGCCCTGAACGAGGCGCTCGACCGTCGCAGCCGGCTGCCGACCGAGGTGCAGGTGGTGCGTTACGCCCAACATCCTTCGAAGCGACAGACCACCATTCGGGCCGAGCATCGCCTGCAATGGCGCCTGGTCGACAGCGACCTGAAGCGGATCGACGACGTTGCCATCGCGCTGGCGACGTTTCGTCAGGTCGAACTGAAGGAATATCGAGCGGAGCAGGCCGAAGCGGAATAACGCGCTCGGGCCCCGACCTGCTGGCGGATGACTGTTGCGCGGGTTAGGATGTCGCTGTCCAACCACGCATCCCTCCCGTCAGCCCAAGGTCCCCGCCATGCCCCGCCTTCGCTGGTCGTGTCTTTTCGTCGCCGCACTGTCGATCTCGTCCGTCGCACGATCGGCTGAATTCTCCGTCGAAAAGACCGATCGCGGCGTGACCGTCAACCTCGACGGCAAGCTGTTCACCGAATACCTGATCAAAAGCGGCGCGAAGCCCATCCTGTGGCCGATCATCGGGCCGACCGGCGCCGAGATGACGCGCAACTATCCGATGAAGGATGTCGAAGGGGAGCGCAAGGATCATTTTCACCACCGCTCGCTGTGGTTCACGCACATGGAAGTCAACGGCGTGAACTTCTGGGCCGAAGCGCAAACGTTCAACGCCAAGCAGCAAGACAAGGCCAAGAACCTGGGCGAAACGGTGCACCGCGAATTTCGCAAGGTCGAAGCCAGCGGCGACCGCGCGATCATCGAGACCGCCAACGACTGGGTCGGACCGGATGGCAAAAAAGTGCTCGAGGACGTGCGGACCATCACGCTGCGGACCGATGGTGATTCGCGGCTGATCGATTTCGACATCGATCTGATCGCCTCGGAAGGGCCGGTGCTGTTCGGCGACAACAAGGACGGCGTATTCGGCGTGCGCGTGCCGACCACGATGGATGTCGACAGCAAGCTTGGCGGCCAGATCGTCAACAGCAACGGCCAGACCGACAAGGACGCCTGGGGCAAGCGCGCCGACTGGTGCGATTACCACGGCCCGGTCGAAGGCCAGACGGTCGGCATCGCGATCCTCGACCATCCGACCAGCTTCCGCCATCCCACCCCTTGGCATGTGCGCACCTACGGGCTGTTCGCGGCCAATGCGTTCGGCCTGCACGACTTCGACCCCGCGGCCGAGGACGGCTCGTACACCCTGCCCAAGGGCGAAAAGCTGCCGTTCCGCTACCGCGTGGTGTTGCACAAGGGTGACGAAAAGCAGGCCGATATTGCCGGCGCTTACGCGAAGTACGCCAAGTAGGTCTCCAGCCTCGGACAGGTATCGATGAAGGCTTTGCAGTTCACGACGATCGTCGTGTTAATCGGTCTATCGCAGACTGCCTGGGCCGAGGCGCCGCTAACGCTCGCCGACGTGCCCGAGGGTTTGCCCGTGATCTCGGCCGACGAGCCGCTGGCCGCGGCGTACTCGGCCAAGGCGGCGGCCAACTACCTGGACCGCGCGGCGCTGAACTGGCAAAAGACCAAAAAGTGTGCGACCTGCCACACGAATTTGTTCTACATGGCGGCGCGGCCGGCCTTGACCACCGTGCAGGCCGACTCCGGCGAGGTGCGCAGCTTCTACGAGGACTATCGCAAGACCCGTTGGCAACAACGAGCGCCCAAGGAAGGGCAAGGTTTCTGGACGATCGTTGTTGGCACGGGCCTGACGTTGAACGACCTGCAAACCACCGGCAAGTTGAGCGACGTCGCACGCGATGTGCTCGACTTCATGTGGGCCACGCAACGCGACGACGGCGGCTGGAAATGGCCGCACTGCGATTACGCCCCGTTGGAAATCGACGATCATTACGGTGTGACGCTCGCCGCGCTGGCCGTCGGCATCGCTCCGGATGGTTACGCGCAAACGCCTCAGGCACAGGCGGGGCTCGAAAAGCTGCGCACGTATTTGCAGAACAACCCGCCCAAGTCGTTGCACCATCGGGCGATGCTCGCCTGGAGCTCGCTGCGGGTCGATGGCATTGCGACCGCGCAGGACCGTGCGCAAGCGCTTGCCGAGTTGCTCGCCCTGCAATTGGACGACGGCGGCTGGTCGACCTCGGGCATTCTCACCGATTGGCAGGAACTCGACCATTCGTCGATGAAGCCGAAGATCAGCGACGGCTACGGCACCGGATTCGTGATCGTCGTGGCCCGCGAGCTCGGGGTGCCGGCCGACGATCCGCGCCTGCAGCGCGGCATTGCCTGGCTGAAGTCGCACCAGCGCGCCAGCGGCAAGTGGTTCACGCGCTCGCCGGTGCACGACTGCGGCAACTTGCTGTCGAATGCCGGCACTGCCTTCGCCGTGCTCGCGTTGCAAAGCTGCGGCGAGTTGCCCGGCGAATTGTTCGGATCGAAGTAACCCGAGTCGTTCGCCAGAAGCGAACACCATCTGCGATGAGCCGTTCGACCCGCCGACAGCTTCTTGGAACGCTCGGCGCATTGCCGCTGCTGGCGTCGGCCGCACGCGCGAAGCCTAAAACCAGTTCGTTGCGGGCCGGTGCGGCGACGGCGAACATCACCCTGCCGCTGGGGGCGAACAACGGCGGCGTGATCATGCGCGGCAGCCCGGCAACGAGCGTTCACGACGAGCTGCACGCGCGGGCCCTGGTGTTGGACGACGGCAATTGCCCGCTGGCGATCGTGGTCTGCGACCTGCGCATGATCGGCCGCGAACTGGTCGACCGCGCCAAGAGCCTGGCCAGCGCGGCGCTCGGGTGGCCGACGGCGAACATGCTGGTTTCGGCCACGCACACCCATTCGGCCCCGGGTTTAGTGGACATCGAGCAGGGCGCGCTCGATCGCTGGTATGCCGAGATGGTCGTGGTGCGGATTGCCGACGCGATCCGCCGCGCGGCGTCGAACTTGCAGCCTGCGCGCATCGGCTGGGCGAGCATCGATAAGCCCGAGCATGTATTCAATCGCCGCTACAAGGTTCGCCCGGGCGGCGCTCCGCCCAACCCGTTTGGCGAAACGACCGACCAGGTCGTGACCAATCCGCCGCGAGCGCTGGAGCTGCTCGAGCCGGCCGGGCCGGTCGATCCGCAGCTTAGTGTGCTCAGCGTGCAGGACATCCAAGGCCGGGCAATTGCGGTTTTGGCTAATTATGGCTTGCATTATATCGGTGGTCTGCCGGCCCACGCGGTCAGCGCCGACTACTTCGGCATGTTCGCCGGCCGCTTGGGAGAACTGCTCGCGCCCGATTCGCCGGACGTGCCATTCGTCGGCATGATGTCCAATGGTGCGAGCGGCGACGTCAATGGCGTGAACCGCCTCGGCGCGCCCGGGCAACGCCCCGCGGCCGACAAAATGGCGCACGTCGCCAACGATCTGGCCTCGGCAGCGGCCAGGCTGTGTCGCGAGATGCCGTACCAGGATTCGATCACGATCGACGTTGCGACCCGCGACCTGCAGCTAGGCATCCGGCAGCCCGACGAGGCGCGCCTGCGCTGGGCCCGCGAAACGCTGGCCGGCGCCGACCGCACGAAGCTCACGCGGCAGCAAGTGTACGCCGAGGAAGCGCTGACGCTTGCCGCTGCGTCGGCGCGTGTCGCGGTGCCGATCCAAGCGATTCGGATCGGCGACCTGGGCATCGCCGCCAGTTCGTGCGAGGTGTTTGCGGAAACCGGCCTGGCGATCAAATCGCAAAGCTGTTTGCGGCCGACGTTCGTCGTTGAACTGGCCAATGGCTACAACGGCTATCTGCCGACCGCGGCGCAGCACGCCCTGGGGGGCTATGAAACCTGGCCGGCGCGCTCGGCGTGCCTCGAAACGTCGGCGGAGGCCAAAATCCGCACGGGACTCCTCGACCTGCTAGCAGCGTTGTGCCGGTGAAATCGTCGCGAGGGAAAAGCTGGCGAATTTTCTTGCACCGAGGTTTTGGAACCTGTACATTGATTCACATAAACACACATGTACACGGAGGTGCTTTCCCATGCTCGTACTTTCTCGACGTGAAGACGAAGCGCTGGTGATTGGTGATTCGATCGTGGTTACCGTCCTGCGAGTCGCGGGTGACAAGGTTCGCCTAGGAATCCAGGCTCCGGCCGATGTGACGATCCTGCGGAACGAACTTGCGGCGTCCAGGCAAGATGAAACGCCTCCTATTTTGAAAATGCCGTCGGTCGGTCTGGTTGGGCCCGCTTCGCAACCGTGCTGATCTTCGCCAGGGCGCGATTCGGCATCCGAAGGCGCAACTTCTGGCGGCCGGTTGTTCAAAAGTTATTTGACAAGCCCGGTTTGCGGCGGGTAATCTGCTGGAAGTTCGGGTCGCCTGGATGCAGCTCATTGGGTCGGCTTGAACAATTCCTGCGTTTACAAAAAAATTTTCAGCTCGCGCGTAACCTTCCTCAGATCAATGCCAATAGATGGATGACGAACACGTCGTCATCCGTTCCTGCCGGCGAATGCTAGCGGAAGCGAACGTTGACCGATGGGCCGTCGCGTCTGCCGAGAGTAACCCACCTCGTCGGGCCTGAATGAATTCAGACTGACGTTGAGTAGCACCTACCGATCGCACCTTCCAGAGACTACGGAGAGATTGCTATGAGTCCAATGCTTCCAGGCCGCCGCGGCTTCCTCACGGTAGGGGCTTTGGCGGGAGTTGGCATCACGCTGGCTGATTTCTTTCGGGCGCGCGACGCGCAAGCCGCGCAGAAGCAATACGACTTCCTGCCCGCCAAGGCCAAGAGCGTGATCCACATCTACTTGCCGGGCGGTTGTGCCCAGCAGGAGACCTGGGATCCGAAGCCTTTCTCGCCGCTGGAATATCGCGGTGAGATGCGGACCATTCCGACCGCGATCGCCGGCGCGCAGTTTTCCGAGCTGATGGTCAACACGGCCAAGATCGCCGACAAGATCACCGTCATCCGCTCGATGACGCACGGCGAAGCCGCTCACGAGCGCGGCACGCACAACATGTTCACTGGCTACAAGCCCAGCCCGGCACTGCAATATCCGAGCATGGGCAGCGTGGTGAGCCACGAGTACGGTCCACGCAATAACCTGCCGCCGTATGTCTGCATCCCAGGCCAGCCGAACGAGTTTGCCGGCTCGGGCTATCTGAGCTCGTCGTTTGCTCCGTTCAGCCTTGGTTCGGACCCGGCCCAAGACGGCTTCACGGTTCGCGACCTCACGCTGCCGCAAGGGGTGAACGATACCCGTTTCGCGCGTCGCCGCACGGCCTTGGAGGCGGTGAATGATTATTTCGCCAAGAAGGAAAAGAGCGACGCCCTGAAGAGCATGGACACGTTCTACGAACGAGCCTATGCGTTGGTCAGCTCGAAGGAAGCGCGCGAAGCCTTTAACATCGGTGCCGAGGATCCGAAGCTGCGCGACGCCTACGGCCGCAACACGGCTGGCCAGCGCATGCTGATGGCGCGTCGCTTGGTTGGCGCCGGCGTGCGGTTCGTGGCCCTGACCTACGGCAGCTGGGATATGCACGATCGCATCACCCAGAGCATGCACCGGCAGTTGCCCGACTTCGATCGTGCCTTCGCCGCCTTGATTACCGACCTGGATAATCGCGGCATGTTGGATGAAACGCTGGTCATGGTTTCCAGCGAGTTCGGCCGCACGCCGAAGATCAACAAGACGTCGGGCCGCGATCACTGGGCAAAGGTGTTCAGCGTGGCGCTGGCCGGCGGCGGCGTGAAGCGTGGCCAGATTTACGGCTCGTCGAATGCGACGGCCAGCGAGCCGGAAGACGATCCGATCGGTCCGGCCGACCTGGCGACCACGGTGTACCACCAGTTGGGCATCGTCGCCGACAAGGAACTAATGGCCCCCGGCGATCGTCCGATTGAAATCGTCGACGGCGGCAAGGTCTGCAAAGAATTGCTCGCCTAAGGCTCACCGCCCGGTTAGCATGTAAATATTCGATGAACCCACTCGGCGGCCTCGGGTTGCCGAGTGGGTTTTATCGCACCCGCGATGCCAACGAGGGGCATCGCACGCGGCGAGACCCAAATCGCCGGCCTGCCTGTTTCTTCCCACCGAATCGCGCGAAATTCGACCGCTTGCCAGGAGCATTCACGATGCAAGGGCGCACTGCCGGTTATCGTCGGTTAATCGGCATCTTCACCGTAGGGACTTTACTCGCTTTGTTGCAATCGGCGTCCGCGCCGGCGGCCGACCCACGCGTCGGCGGCTTCACGCCACCGGGCGGATCGCGGGGTACCGAGCTGACGGTGGTGCTCTCGGGCGATCGGCTCAGCGATCTCCAAGGACTGCTGTTCTACGACCAGGGGATCGAGGTTACGGCGATCGATCACGACAAGAAGGCCGACAAGAACCGCAACGCGAAGATCACGCTCAAGATTGCTCCCGATTGCCGCCTGGGCCTGCATCCGGTCCGCGCTCGCACCGCAACCGGCATCAGCGACCTGGCGCTGTTCAGCGTCGGGGCGCTGACTGAAATGGAAGAAAAAGAGCCGAACGACACGCCCGAAACCGCGCAGAAGATCGACCTGGGCACGACGGTCAATGGCTCGGTGCGGAACGAAGAGCTCGATATTTTTGCCGTCGAAGTTCGCAAAGGCCAGCACCTGACGGCCGAGATCGAAGGGCTGCGGCTGGGCCGGGCATTGTTCGATCCGTTCGTTGCCATCCTCGATCGCAACCAGCGCGAGCTGGCCTCTTCGGACGACGCCCCGCTGCTATACGCCGACGCGTTCGCCTCGATCGTCGCTCCGGCCGACGGCACCTATTACGTGGTCGTGCACGAGAGCACCTTCAACACCTCGGGCAGCTATCGGCTGCATATCGGCTCGTATCCGCGGCCGCGGGCGGTGTACCCGTTGGGCGGAAAGCTGGGCGACAAGATGAAGCTGCGACTGATCGGCGATGTCGGCGGTGATTCGAACTACGAAGTCACGCTTCCCAAGCAGCCGGTCGCGCGGTTCGCGATCTTCCCGCAAAACGACCAGGGCATCGCCCCCAGTGGCCATCCGTTCCGTCTCAGCGAGTTCGGCAACGTGCTCGAGACCGAGCCGAACGACGATGCCGCCAAGGCGACGCCGTTCACCGCTCCGCAGGCGGTCAACGGAATCCTGAACAAGCCGGGCGATGTCGACTGCTTCAAGTTCAAGGCCAAGAAGGGTCAGCAGTTCGACGTTTCGGTGTTCGCGCGTTCGCAGCGCTCGCCGGTCGATTCGGTGTTGAGCGTTCGCAACAGCAAGGGGTCGGCAATCGCCGGCAGCGACGACGTGGGCAATTCGCCCGACAGCTCGCTGCGGCTGAACGTGCCAGCCGACGACGAATACACGGTGGTGGTGAAAGATATGCTCGATCGCGGCGGCGACGACTTCGTGTACCGCGTCGAGATCAGCGAGGTCAAGCCGTCGGTCGTCATGGGTTTGCCCGAGCTGCGTCGCTACACCGACGTGGTGGCGGTCGTGCCAAAGGGCAATAGCATGGCGGTCGTGATGAACGCCTCGCGGAAGGATTGCAACGGCGACATTCAACTGGACCTGGAAAACCTGCCGGCGGGCGTCACCGCCACGGTGCCGGTGATGCCAGGCAACCAGTCGACCGTCCCGGTGTTGCTGACCGCCAAGGCCGACGCGCCCTTGGGCGGATCGCTGACCGACACGGTAGCGCACCTCAAGTTTAAGCGCGGCAACGACGAACTCGCCGTGGCCGGCCACCTCAACCAACTAAGCTGGCTGATTCGCGGTCAGAACAATCAGTTGATGTACGGCTGGAACGAGCAGCGGATGGCGACCGTCGTTACCAGCGAGGCGCCGTTCAGGCTGGAGATCGTCGAGCCGCGCGTGCCGCTGGTGCGCAACGGCTCGATGGAACTGAAGGTCCGGGCGATCCGCGCCAAAGATTTCAAGGCGCCGATCACCATGAACATGGCGTTCAATCCGCCGGGGGTCGGCTCGTCGGGCACGGTGACGATTGCCGAAGGCGAGAACGAAGGCAGCATGCCGCTGACGGCCAACAAGGACGCTGAGCTGGGCGACTGGAACATCACGATCATCGGCACCATCGCCACCGACAATGGACCGGTGCAGGCTGCCAGCCCGTTCGCGACGCTGAAGGTGGCCGAATCGTTCTTCACGTTGACGCCGAAGCCGGCGTCGGTCGAGCAAGACAAGAGCGGCGAGATTGTGATCGACATTGAACAGAACACGCCGTTCCCGGGCAAAGCCAAGCTCGAACTGATCGCGCTGCCGGTCGAAGCGACTGCCGAGCCGGTCGAGTTCGGTTCGGACGCCGAGCAGGTGAAGATCAAGGTCAAGGCGACGAAGAAAACTCCTGCCGCACGGCACAAGGCGATTATGGCCCGCGTGGTGGTGATGATCGACGGCGAACCGGTGACGCACATGCTCGGACCGATCGAGCTGCGCGTCGACACGCCGATCGTGAAGAAGTCGTCGGACAAGAAGGCCGAGGCCAAGCCGGCCGCGGCCGACAAGAAGAAGTAATTGAGCCGTTCCCGCATCGCATTCAGCAGAGCACACAGCGCCGCAAGGCACAGATATTCGTGAGGAGAATTCCGGTGAGTCACGATCGATCGTCACGGTGGATGGCCGTCAGCGTTGTCGGCGTGTTGTTGGCCAGTGCGACCGTTTGCCAGGCCGCCGCGGCCAAGGCGAAGTTCGAAGTGTTTCCGCCGGATGTGAATCTGGCCACCGCTCGCGACCGCCAACCGGTGATCGCGGTCGTCACGCGGCACGACGGCGTCACGCTCGACGTCACGAAGCAGGCCAAGTTCAAGCTGGCCGACGCTGCGATTGCCCGGCTCGACGGCACGACGCTCTACCCATTGGCCGACGGCACCACGAAACTCGAAGTCAGCTACGAAGGGCACCGCGCCGAAATTCCGGTCGTGGTCAAGCAAGCCAAGGCCGA
>DASZPI010000578.1:0-4183 GCA_035550355.1 Pirellulales bacterium | reverse complement strand
AGGAGTTGCCGAAGAAGGATCGATGGTTGTAGCCATGGATTGGGCACCGCGTACGAAGGGCGATCGGTCGAACGGCCAGCGCTCATGCCCCCCAAGCGCCGGGCAAAGGCTCTGTTCCCTCGATATCTAACGTCCGCCACGGCGATGGGTTTCGGCCACGGCCAAACAGGCGGGATTAACTCAATACGCTCGGAAGGCAGGCGGGGTCCGAAGCGCGAAGGTAGGCATCCACATGCACCGCGCCGATCGCGTCGGACGACGCTCCGCGCGTGGCTGGCGCCAACGATGCGTGCTTGTTGATGTATTGTCTAACCCGCGAGCCTCGAATTCAAGAGCAGAATGGCCTTGCGAATCGGTTTCGGCAGCCGTCACGACCCCTTGCGCGCGGTCCGAACGGGGGGCAGCAATCCCGGCGCATCGGGTTCCGCGGCGTCGGCCTCGGCCGGCGCCGGCGGGTTCTCGGGAAGCGTGGGCAGCAGGCGCAGGTTGCCATCCTCATCGGCCAGCGGCGAAGCCTGGGTCTCGGCCGGGGGAAGCTGTTCTTCAATCGGACGGGTCAAATCGAAACCCGCGTCGCGCAGCCATTGATCGGGCACAGGAGGCGGAATCGGCTCGATCTCGTCGGGCGCCGGGGCGTCTTGCAGCACCATGCCGATCACGTCTTCCACCGGCAGGTCGATCCACATGCCGCGATCGTCGATCTGCATGATTCCCAAGTCGCGTTGCAACTGCATCCGCTCCGAGTAGTAATTCATCCACACGCTCATGAAGTTGTTCTGTGCGTTGCGCAGGTCCGAGTTCGCCGTCAGCAAGTTGAGGGCGGCGGTCGGGGCGAGCTGCGGCGCGGGCTGCCCCGGCAGCACCGGCTCGGGGGGCTGGCTCAGGTCCTCGAGCGTCTTGTCGACGCGACGGACGGCGATCGTCACGGCGCGCCGCTGGATCTCCAGGTTCAGCCGCAACTGGCGAATCACACGCAAGTCTTGCCGCAGCGTTTGGTTGATGCTGTCCTCGAACTGGATCAGGGTGCGGCGGTCTTGCTGGTAGTTGATCAGCGCCTGACGATAGTTGTTGCGCTCGAGCAACCGGGTGAGCGGCGGATCGAATCGCAGGCTGGCCGTCAGATTGCCGTTGCTGGGATCGAACGACACGATGTTGTTGCGCACGTTGCCCATGTCGCCGGCGATCTGCACCGTCAGGTTCGACCTCAGCGCGTTGGCGTTGAACGTGATCAAGCGCCAAGTGTTTACCACCGTGGCACGGTTGTTCATCCAGTCCATGCGTGCCGCGCGGGCAACCTCGAGCGCGCGGGGCGATTCGAGCTCGATCGGCTCGATGACCACGCTCTCCAGCCGCGCGCGGGCTTGCACCAGCGACAACTCCTGCACCATGCGCTGCAACGAGACAGCCTGGGCCACCAAGGCGTCGGTCGTCTTTTCGCGGGTCTGCTCGTTCAACTCGGCATGCAGTCGTGCGGCATCGCCGGCGGTGGCATTGAAGCGTCCTTGCAACTCGCCGATCTGATCTTCGAGCCGGGTCTTTTCGCCTTCGAGAAAGGGAATTTCCTCGGCAGCCATCAGCTTGCGGCGCGACGGAAACGCCAGTTCGAGCTTCTTCAAGTCTTCGAGGACCTCGGCAAATCGTTCTTCGATCCGCGGCCGAACCTGGGCGAAGTCGTCGAAGGCTTCGTTCAAGCGCTCCAAGCCAGGCGCCTCTTCGCCTTCACTGAGGCTCTCGACGAAATCGGCGATTTCATATTCGAGTTTGCGCATTTCGGGATCGATCAGCCGGAACTGCCGGATCATGGTGTCGTCGAGCACGATCTGCAGATCGGGGGGCAATCCAAGCAACTGGCGTTTGAACGTGTCGAGCGCGTTTTCGAGACCGATTTGGCCGGCCAGCAAATTGGCGCGCTCGGTCTCGATGTTCTGGCGGAAGGTGTCGACTTGAGTGATGTCGATCACGCCGGCCTGCAGGTTGGCTTCCAACAAGGCGAGCGTGCGGAGTTGCAGGTTCAGGCTGTCCTCGGTGTTGCGAATCTGTTGCATTTGCTGCAGCAGGCCAACGAACCCGCCGATCTGCCCCGCGCCGCCGCCGGCGAAGCCGGCGCCGGTGGCAGCTCCGGTCGCAGCGTTGGTTGCGGCGCCGAAGCCTGCGCGGCCGAAGTTCGTCGCGGTACCCACGCCGCCCAAACCGCCGTTGCCCTGGCCGCTGAACCCGGTCAAACCGGTGCCGCCACTGAAACCACCGACGCGCTGCGGACCGGTGACCCCCGAAAAATCGCCGACGGCGATGTTCGTGAAGAAACCTTGGCGGTAGCGCTGCATCGCGCGCAAGTTGGCCAGCAGTGTGCGCTCGACGATGGTGAGCTGTTCGAGCGACACGGCGCGGCCGCCGGCGCGCAGCAACGGCTGAATGAGGTTGAAGTTCAGCAGCGATGTCGAGGTATTCGATTGCGGTCCGGCAAATTGCCACACGAACGAGTTGGCGAAACCGACAAGCAACTGCCCGCCAGTGGCGAAGTTTCGCGAGAAGCGCCAGTTCGGCGGCTGGGTGCCGGTGTTCATGCTGGCAATGCCGAAGTTCTGATTCGTTGCCAGTGGCGCGGTACCAACCGCCAAGGTCGATTGTCCGGTCGCATTATTGTTTCGCACGCGACCGCTGTTGTTGAACGTCGGCCCGATGCCGCCAAAGAACTGCGTGACGAACCGGAATCGTTCGGTGCTGACGTCGAGCGCCGACAGGTACAGCGTTTCGAGCTGGGTGCGATAATCGGGCGATTGAACCAACGCCAGTTGGATCGCGCCGTCGAGGTCGAGCTCGACACTGCCGTCGTTGCGCACCGGCAGATACTCGGCAATGCGCTCGCGCCAGTTTGGCGCTTGAAGCTGTTGCTGGTTGCCCCAACGATGCCACAGCTTGTAGCCACGCATGCCATCCACGTAGTGCATGAACACGTGCGCCGCCGGGTCGTCGGGCGGCATGGGTATGCGGTCCTGGTCGTTCGGCTCGTAGTAACGGCTGCGTGGATCGTAGTTGAGGTTGAAGTTGTTGACGGCCCAGCGAGGATCGTTTGACTTTTCATCGATCAACACGCGCACATTGCGGTCGGCATCGAGCCGATAGCGGGCGCGCGCGCAGCCGGCTGCCAGCGATGCCAGCAAGAGCATGGCAGCCCAAAACTCGCGGCGAGCACAAATTGGCCGGAGCACTTCGTAACCTCGCAAAATGTCGGCTGCCCTGCTTGGCAATACCGCCAGCGCACCGCGAGGCGCGCATGGATGCGAGGCTACTTATCGGTTGGGAAAATGCGGCGAGTTTAACGATTCCGCAGAGGCTAACGGCCGATGGCAATGAGCCGCTAGCAGTTCGCGGGCTCGTTGCCCATCGCGGGCTGCCAACTGCTCTGCACTCAAAACAGCCGGTTGTACCCGTTGAGCGCCGCCACGCGGTACGCCTCGGCCATGGTCGGGTAGTTGAACGTGGTGTTGATGAAATACAGCAGCGTGTTGGCGCCTCCGCTTTGCGACATGATCGCCTGACCGATGTGGATGATCTCCGACGCGTTGGCGCCGAAGCAATGGATGCCCAAGATCTCGAGCGTGTCGCGATGGAACAGCAGCTTGAGCATGCCGACGGTCTGCCCCGTGATTTGAGCGCGAGCCAGGCTTTTGAACAGCGCGTGACCGATCTCGTACGGGACATTCTCGGCCGTAAGCTCGCGCTCGGTGCGACCCAGCGAGCTGATTTCGGGGCTGGTGTAGATGCCGGTCGGAATGTCGCGGACCATGGCGTGGTCGCCGTGACCAGTCAGGGCGTGCGTGGCGGCAAAGCGTCCTTGCACATAGGCGGCGCTGGCCAGCGACGGGAAGCCGATGACGTCGCCCACGGCATAAATGTGGGGCAGCTTGGTCTGGAAGTTCTCATTCACCGGAATTTGCCCGCGGCTATCAGGCTCGATGCCGATCGTCTCGAGCCCCAGGTCATCGCTGTTGCCGGTGCGCCCATTGGCCCACAGCAGAATATCGGTCTTCAGTTGCTTGCCGCTTTTCAAGTACAGCACCACGCCGTCGTCGCGGGGTTCGACGCGTTCGTAAGGCTCACCGTGGCGGATGAGCACGCCGCGATCGCGCATGTGGTAGGCCAACGCGTCGATGATCTCGTCGTCGAGGAACTCGAGCAGCTT
>DASZPI010000577.1:0-5468 GCA_035550355.1 Pirellulales bacterium | reverse complement strand
GGGCTACACCATCTACGCGCCGTTGCGCCGCCTGCTTGGCGGCACGCCGCGCGCCACCGTGCTCAGCGCGGTGGTCGCCAGTTGGTTGATCATTCCCGTCGCGGCGTTGGCGTTTGTCGTCGAGTTCGCCGTGGGCGGTTCGGTGCGCCTGTTTCCCTTGGCCACGTGGATGGTCTTCTATCATGTGCTCATCGGTCTGGGCGAAGCGATTCTCACGGGGCTCGTGGTGAGCTGGCTGGTACGCACACGGCCCGATTTAATCTACGATGTTGATCGCGGAACTGGTCCGATGCGGCAACTCACGCAAACCGTCGCAGCGGCGCTGGTGGCTGCGGTCGCCGTCGCGGTGTTCCTCGCCCCGTGGGCCAGCGAGCACCAAGACGGCCTGGAAAAAGTCGCGTCGATCGTCGGTTTCGATCAGCAAGCTCTGGCGAGCGATTGGGCTCCTTTGCCCGATTACTCGCTCCCGGCCATGCAGGCCGACGACACCGCCACTCCCCAGTTCCTGCGCAGCGCCGGCATGGTCACCTCGCTGATGGGTCTTACCGGCACGCTGCTGACGTTTGGCTTCGCCATGGTCGTGGGAGCAGCCGCTCAACGGCATCACGCGCCTTCGGTTGGTAAGGCGTCATGACCGGCCTGCACGAGCCGCTCGATCGCTACAGCCGCGCGAACGCAACGACCTGGCTGCATCGCAGCGACGCGAGGCTCAAGCTACTGTCGGCAATGGCGCTGGTGATCGTGTTCAGCTTCACGCCGCCAACATTCTTGCCCGCGCCCGCTGGCCTGACCATGTCGCTGGTCCACGTGTTTGGCGCGATCGTGTTGGCAGGCCTGATCGCTTGGGCAGGAGTGCCGCTGGGGTACATCGTTTCGCGGCTGGTCATTGCCTTGCCGCTGCTGGCCGCCATGGCGCTGTCGGCGCCGCTGGGCCGGCACTTCGATGCCGAAAGCTGGACGATGATGGGGCAGATCGTCGTGCGCGGCACGCTGTGCTTCGTGACGTTGTTGGTGTTGGCAAACACCACCAGCACCGACCGACTTCTGATGGCAATGCGCCAGTTGGGCGTTCCGGCGCTAGTGATCGCGACGCTCGGTTTCATGATGCGGTATCAAGCGCTCGTGGCCGATGAGCTGGCCCGGATGCGGCGCGCGCGGCTTTCGCGCACGTTCGACACTCGTGGCAACGCGCGCTGGTCGATCGTTGCCGGGCTGGTCGGACGCGTGCTGGTGCGCAGCTTCGAACGGTCCGAGCAAGTGCATGCGGCGATGCTGGCCCGCGGTTACGATGGAACCCTGCGCCGCCTCGATTCTTAGCCGTGCCTTGTTTGGCCGCCGAGCTTGCTTGGCGTGTCTGTGACCTGTGGTGACCGATGCCGTTGGTTGAAGTAAACGACCTGGCCTACGCCTATCCCGATGGCACGCTCGCGCTGCATCATGTCGAGTTCACCATTGAGCGCGGCGAATCGGTGGGCCTGGTCGGTCCGAACGGCGCCGGCAAGTCCAGCTTGTTGTGGCACCTGAACGGTCTGTTGCCGGCAGGCCCCACAGGGCACGAGCATCCGCATCCCGGCGACGCGCAGCGCCTTGTCGGCAAGGGGAGCGTCCGCATCGACGGCCTCGACGCCGCCGTTGCGGCGAATTTGCCGCGCATCCGCCGCATGGTCGGCCTGCTGTTCGAAGACCCCGACGATCAGTTGTTCTGCTCGACCGTGCGCGATGATGTCGCCTTCGGTCCGTTAAACCTGGGGCTCGATCAACACGAGGTCGCGCAGCGCGTCGACGAGGCGATCGCCGCCGTGGGACTCGAAGACGTGACCGACAAGCCGCCGCATCATTTGAGCCTGGGCCAACGCAAGCGTGCCTGCCTGGCGGGTGTGCTTGCCTGCAAGCCGCGACTGCTGGCGTTCGACGAACCGACGGCCAACCTCGACCCCCGTGCTCGCCGGCAGTTTATCAAGCTGTTGTCGGAGCTGGGCTGCGCCAAGTTGATTGCCAGCCACGACCTCGAGATGATCTGCGAGCTATGCCCGCGTGTGATCGTGCTCGACCAAGGCGAGATTTTTGCCGATGGTCCCACGAGCGAGATTCTTGCCAACGAGCCTTTGATGCTCGCCCACGGGCTTGAGGTTCCCTGGACCTTGCGCGCGCGCTGCTCGTGAACCCGAGCGGTCGGGCCGCGTGGCACCGCTTGTCGCGATGGTACGCCGCGTCCGATTTGCCCGGCTATGACACGCGGCGCACGAAACATCGTTCCTAACGGCGTCATGGTCCGAAGACACGGTGTGTTGAAAAAGCTTGGAACAACCGGCTCACTCCTATCGATCGCGGCCCATCGCTCGAACCATGGAGCGCCCCCTTGCGATCGCTCGTTGGCGTGATCGGGTTTCTGGGGCCGGCATTGTCGGTGGTCGCCGCCTTCGACAAGTGGTTCGCCGACTGACCCGCCGGTCGCGGCGCTCGGCGACCCCTTGGCAACTGCCAACGTGCCGCTCGTCCCCAGTCGCTGCTGCATCTTCCCGCAGTGCGACGCCGCACCGAATCACGGCATCGTCGACTTGCGGACGTACGACAACTGGCGTGGCGAGGACTGAGCAGCGACCGTTCACAGTTCGGCAACCAGTCGATCGACCGCCGCGAGTTGGTCATCGACGCGCGACGGCAACGCATGGCGCTCTTGCCAGCGCTCGAGTGCGTGGAAGCAGTCGCCGTCGATTCCGCAGCCCACGTCTTTGCTCATGATCTCGTGGATTTGTTCCCACGGCATCGCGTCGCGATACGGTCGCCGGGCCGACATCGCTTCGCAAATATCGGCAACCGCCAACACGCGAGCCACCCACGGCAGGCTCGTGCCTTCGAGGCGTCGATGGTATCCATGGCCATCGAGTCGTTCATGGTGCGCGCTGGCGACGTCCGCCAACACGTCGAACGCCTTCACCTGCTCGAGAATGCGCAGCGAGTGGTCGGGATGCTTGCGAATTTGCGCGAACTCTTCGACGGTCGGCTTGCCGGGTTTGTCGAGGATCAGATTCGAAACGCCGAGCTTGCCGATGTCGTGCAGCAATGCGGCACGGCGCAGATCGCGGAGCATGTCGGCCGAGCAGTTGAATTGTTCGGCAACGCCGACGGCAATCTCGGCAACGCGGTGCGAATGTTGGAAGGTCCAAGGGCTCTTCGCATCGACGACCAGGGCGAACGCCTCGGCAACGCGATCCAAGCACGACTCATCGGCCAGCAGCATTGCATCCTGCGGCTCCCAGTCGCGCAGTTCGCCCAGCAAATCGTCGCTTCGCAGCCGATTCCAGAACTCCTGCTCATGCCGAAACGAATCGAGCGCGTCGACAAGCTGCGGATCGAACCAGCGCCCGCGCCGTCGAGCAGCCACCGCCATCGCAGCGTTCAAGCCATACGTGGTGAAGAATACCTCGACCGTCTGCGCCAAACAGCAAATGCGCCCGAGCAACGAAATCTCGTTTCCGCGCAGTTGCCGCGGATAGCCGCGTCCGTCCCAATGTTCGTCAAGGTCGGCAATCGCTCGCGCCGTCGTTTCGGGAAGTTGCAACATCCTCGCGATTTGGGCGCCTCGTTCGCATCGCACCTCGGCAATTTGCTTGGCACCCTTCTGGCCGTTCTGCGCCATCGCGGCAATCCGCAGCAGCTTTTCGAGCACCGAACCCTCGGGCGAGCACTCGCGCCAGCAATGCCGAATCGTCTCACCGGTCCGAGTCCAATCGACCAGCCGCCCCGAGCGCTTCACCCGTTGGTCATCGGCCCCGAACAGGTACGCCATCTTTGCGGCGTTGCTCGAACAGCCAAGGTCCTTGAGCAACAGCGCGTAGAATAGCGCCGTCCGCTCGTGGTGCATCAGCTTCATTTCATCGGCCAGGCGCATGCCGATCAGCGCGCTGCGCATGCAATGGCCTCGAATCTGTCCTTGCGTGATATCGAGCGCCACCGACAGGGCGGCAATTACTTCCGAAAAGCGAATCTCGTGAGCCGTGATCAGCCGCGTTCCCTGGTCGGGAACATCGCCCCGGCGTGCCAGCGACTCGTCGAGCAAAACTTTCGACATTACCACGATCTCCGCGAGGACGGACCGTAATCAGCGCGCGGCGCCGCTGGACAAAGCATAGGTCACCCCGCTTGCCGATTCTGCGGGCCGAACGGTTTTGAGCGCCGATTCGGTTGTTGACGGCCAATCCGTCCTAAGACAGGCTAAGGGCCAGCCCTCCAACCAGCGCTGGTGCATGCATGACACTTCTGCCTGTGGCTTCGGCCGACGAGCTCGGGATCGCTTTCGATCGCTTGCAGCGCGCGTACGATCTGCTCGATCAATGGACCCGTTCCGGCGAGGTCCCTGGTGGTGCGATCGTCGTCGGCCGCCAGGGAAAGATGCTGGCCCCGCGATTCTTCGGCCGCATGGGGCCCGAGGCCGATGCTGCCCCGATTCGCGACGATGCCATGTTCCTGATGGCGTCGATCACCAAGCCGATCGTGTACCTCGGCGCAATGTTGCTTGTCGAGCGCGGGCTGCTGAACCTGACCGATCCGGTCACGCGCTACCTTCCTGATTTCGCGGCGCATCACAAGGAAGACACGCTGGTGCTGCATCTCTTCACCCACACTTCGGGCCTGCCCGACATGCTCGAAAACAATGTCGAGCTGCGCCGCTCGCATGCCCCGTTGGAGAAATACGTTGAGCATGCCATTCGCGACACGGTGCCGCTGTTTCCCGCCGGAACCAAGCTCAGTTATCAGAGCGTGGGCACGCTGATCGTTGCCGAGTTGGTGCAGCGTTTGAGCGGCCTAACGATTGCCGAGTTCTTGCAGCGCGAGCTGTTCGCGCCGCTAGGGTTGAAGTCGATCGCGCTCGGCTCGAAAGGCTTCGATCGCGAACGATTGGTCCGCGTGCAAACGCCCGAATATCAGGAACCATCGTTTGGTTGGAACAGCGATTATTGGCAGCAGCTCGGCGCGCCATGGGGTGGAATGTTTAGCGCGCCGGCCGACTTCGCGGTGCTTTGCCAGTTGATGCTCGGCGGCGGCGCGGTTGGCGACGTCCGCATCTTCACGCCGGCGACCATCGCCGCCATGACGCGCAACCGGCTGAACGAACAGCCCGACCTTCCCGAGGCCACGCGCCGCGCCACGCCGTGGGGACTTGGCTGGCGATTGAATCATCCGGCGACCGACGACAGTTGGGGCGACCTGCTGGGACCACGCGTGTTCGGCCACACCGGCGCCACCGGCACGCTGGTGTGGATGGACCCCGACACCCAAGTGTTCTGCATCCTGTTGACCTCCGCAATCCGCGCCACTCAGCCGTGGCGGCTCGTGAGCCTGTCGAACACGGTCGCTGCCGCGATGGTACAATAGCGAAACCTTCTCGGTGCGGCACACGGCCATGCCATGAGCAACGCACACCATTTCATCCGCGGAGGATTCGACCGAGCGCGCGCTGCAATGAA
>DASZPI010000576.1:0-2648 GCA_035550355.1 Pirellulales bacterium | reverse complement strand
GGCGGTTCGCTTCAATACTCGACCAGTCGAACGCGGCGGGAGGAGGTTGAAGACAGGCCAAGTAAAGAACGTGTCGTCGAGAGGGCGAGCGCCGCACAAGGGCCGGTCCGGTCTTGGGACTCGCACCTTGTCCGCTCTTCGGTCTGGGGCCGAGCGTCTCGACAATCCACTCCCTCGGCACTGGGGCTTCGCCGCCGCGTCCACGCGGCGTGTCGGTCCGGTCGTGGACGACCGGGCTCAGCAAGGCCTCACGCCGAACACTGCCCCCCTTTGGCCAAGGGCTTGCCGCAACGTTCGAGCGTTCCCCCGAGCAAGTCGCGCGTGCTCTGATCGGCCATCGGCGGATGACGAAACGGTCGAGGCGATTCGCTCCACACCACTCGGGAACTCATCCCACGGCAACCGTGGTCGCAGACGCGGCCGAGGTCACAACCTAACTCCCCACAAGAACGCCTCGGCCCAACGCGACCGTGCACGCCGGAATTCGTTCGCGCCAGCCGCAGCGCGGCCCGCCTGGGCCGCGCTGCGCGCCGGCGTTTATTTGTCCGTGGTCCGTCGAGCAGGCCGCGGCCTCGGCTGCCGCCGCGGCGGTGCGGTCGACCGGACGGCGAACACGCCACTGGGGGACCGCACCCGTAGCACGTATAATCGTGTCTTTGAAAGTTCAAGAGTTCGCGGCTCGAGGTGCATGGCATGCGTTGCGCAGGATTCACACTCGTTGGTCTACTGATCGGCGCGAGCGCGCTGTCGGCGCAGCCGCCCAGCGGCGAATCGATCGAACCGCAGTTCTTGAGCAACTTGCGGCAGGTGACCGACGGCTTCGTCAAGGCAGGCGAGGGATACTTCTCGCCCGACGAGCAGACGATCATCTACCAGGCGGTGTCGAAGGACTACCCCTTCTATCAGATCTATAGCCAACCCTTGGCAGGCGGTACGCCGCGGCTCATCAGCACGGGGCGCGGACGCACGACGTGCGCGAACTACTCGCCCGACAACAAGCACTTGATCTACGCCTCGAGCCACACCGATCCGCAACTCGACAAAACCGAGGACGCTGAACGCCAGCAGCAGGCCGAAGATGCCCGCACCGGCCGTCGCCGTCGCTACGAATGGGTCTTCGATCCGTATATGGATATCTATCGCGCGGACCTCGACGGCAGCCAACTGCACAATCTCACCAACTCGCCGGGCTACGATGCCGAGGGCTCCTATTCGCCCGATGGCAAGCAGATTGTGTTTTGCAGCACTCGCGACGGCGACCCGGACTTGTATCTGATGGATGCCGACGGCTCGAATGTTCGTCAACTAACCAACGCGCCGGGATACGATGGCGGTCCGTTCATTTCGCCCAACGGAAAATGGGTGGTGTTTCGCAGCGATCGTACGAAGACCGACTTCTTGCAGATTTACGTGATCGGCATCGACGGTTCGAACGAGACGGCCCTGACGGCGACCAACGGCGTGAACTGGGCGCCGTATTGGCATCCGACCGAGCCGTGGATCATCTGGACCGGCGCCGACCATTCGGACCCGAACGCCAGGCCAAACTACGATCTTTGGCTGATGAAGTACCAGGTGAGCCAGGGCAAAATCGTTCCCGGGCCCGTGACCCGCGTGACCGACCATCCCAGCGCCGACGTGTTGCCCGTGTTCTCGCCCGACGGTCGTAAGTTGATGTGGACAAGCAACCGCAGCGCCGATCGTAGCAGCCAATTATGGATCGCGGATTTCAAGTTCGGCGGCTGAGTGCAGCCTTGGTGCGTCCTCGCCACCAGGCATGGTACGCCGTTTGCCCCGGTCGCATCGCATTGTTTCGACACCGACACCCGAATGGAGACAGGCCATGGCCGAGACCCCAGTCGATCGCAAAAAGCTCATCGAGCTGCTGAACGAGGACCTGTCGCGCGAGTACCAGGCAATCATTGCCTACGTCGTGTATAGCCAGGTGCTCAAGGGGGCCCAGTACATGGACATTGCCGACGAGCTCGCGCTGCATGCGGCGGAGGAACTCGATCACGCGCTGAAGATTTCCAACCAGATCGACTATCTGGGCGGCATGCCGACCGTGACGCCGAAGCCGGTCAAGACCTCGGAAAAAGCCGAGGACATGCTGCGATTCGACTTGGAAAACGAGCGTCAAACGATCGCCAATTACCGCACGCGCATTCGCCAGGCCGACGCGCTGGGCGAGTTCGCCCTGAGCGAAGTGCTGCGCGGGATTATCGTCCAGGAACAGGAGCACCTGGTCGATTTGGCCACCGCCCTGGGCATCGACGCGCCGGACCCCGGGGCTGGATGAGCCGCGGGGTTTTGTGGACGGCCCGGCCTTTTTTGCTCTCCCGGATTGCCCGGTTTGCGATACCATGAGCAAACCGTGCGGCCAATCGGTACGAAGGAGCGAAAATCGATGGGCGAGACGCTGCGCCTGGTGCTGGTGCTGCATCAGCATCAGCCGGTCGGCAACCTAGATGCCGTCGTCGAGCGGATTTATCGCGATAGCTACTTGCCGACGTTGGCAATGCTCGAGCGCTGCCGCTGGATTCGCGTGAGCCTGCACACCAGCGGGCCCTTGCTCGCCTGGTTGGGCGAGCACCATCCCGATTATCTCGAGCGACTCACGGCGCTGGCGGCGTCGGGACAGGTCGATA
>DASZPI010000575.1:0-2806 GCA_035550355.1 Pirellulales bacterium | reverse complement strand
GTTTAACGCTCGCGACGATTGCCAGGCGTCCCAGCTCCGTGGCCGAAACGGCGAACACACCACAAACGCCGCCAGGCCGAAGGCCGAAAGCACCTGCCCCGAGACGAACAGCGGCCCGAAAATGCTCGAGTGAAATTCAGGCTGTAAAGACATCACCCAATCGACGGCGGCGAAATGGATCGTGATGCCGTAGGCCAGCAACCCCGGCCCGCTGATCGTCACCAGGCGCTTCGCATACTTCGTCTCGCCGGTGTGGCCCAGCTTTCGCGACCAGCCACTCAACAGCGCGGCCAGCACAATCCATAGTGCAAAGAACCCTGCCATGCGCCCGTAGAACAAGGGCACTGTCAGGTAGAACGTCTTCTTCTGCAACTCGGCCTCAGCGGCCACGATCTCGGGCCGCGCCCCCAGGTACAGGTACGACACGCCGACCGCGATTGGCAGAAAGCCGATCGCCCAGAACGGCAGCGTGCGCACCATGGCCTCGAGCGCCGGCCGAACGACGAAACCCCACGCTCCTCCGGTGAGGTGATAAATCATCACCAGCACCATGGCCCCCAGCGGGAAGCTCAAGAAGAACAGATACGACGTGAGATACGCGGCCATGAACTGCTGCGGATCGGCGATCATGCCGCATGCGCAGATCCCCAATGCCACCAGCCCAACGACGACGGCAACGCGCACGCTGGTCCCGGCATGCTCGGCGAAAGCGTGCTCGGCAACGTTCTGGTCGCCGTTCATCGCGCGCTCCTTTGCGAGCGGTTTTGCTCGATCGCCGCCACGTCGCGCCGCGCATCGCGCTCGCGGCGCAGGTCGTCGGGCAGTTCGTTCTCGGGGAAATGCCGGCTCAATTGCAGGGCGCGCACAAACGCCACGATCGCCCAGCGATCGCGCACCGGAATTTGCTCGGCGTACGAGGGCATCGATCCGTATCCCCGGCTGACGACCGCGAATAGCCGGCCCACCGGCGCGGCGCGTAGCCGCGGCGTGTGGTAGGACGGCGGACGAGTGTAGCCGCGCTCGACAATCTTTCCCGCGCCGGTGCCGGCCGGATCGTGGCAGACCACGCAATAGATCATGAATCGATTGCGGCCATGCTCGACCAACTGCCGATCGACCGTCAACGGAAACTCGTCGACATAGCCGAGGTTTTGCGCCGCCTCGGCCTCGATCAACGGCTGCGCGTCGCGCGCGGCCTCGGTGTTCGATTCGGCCTCGCGCTGTGCGGCGTCGGCCGAGGGTTCGGCCCGGCCGGTGAAATAAGCACGATCGAGGCGCAGATGGCCGCGGGCGATGGTGCCCACAGGAATCGCCCGGGCTGAGCGGCCGTCGGGAAAGAAGTTGCATGGCTGATAGGTCCGATAGCTGGGTTGCTCCGCCATTTTTTGTTGGCAGCCCGCAAAGAAGGCAATCGCGCTCAGAACAACCAGCGATGGCAGTGATCGTGGACAGCGATTCATTCCGGCACCTCGATCACCGTGGCGCCGGGAACCAGCGCTGCCAGAAACGCCGCGGTCTGGTGCAGGTCGAACATCGGGTCGGTCGCTTCGATGCACAGAAAAAAGCGATCTTGGCTGGCACGCAGAAATCCGGGGACGTTGAACACCGGATGATGCGGGCGCGGCAGGCCACAGGCGAACATCAGCCCCACGAACGCCGCTAGCGACGCGATCAGCACGAGCAGCTCGAACGCGATCGGCACGAATACCGGCCAACTGTTGTGAGGCCGTCCGCCGACGTTGAACGGATAATCGACGGCCATCGACCAATACTGCATGAAGAAGCCGACACCTCCGCCGACGATGCCGCCGACGAGCACGATCGGCGGGATACACGACTTCCGCTCGCCCAGGGCGAGCGCCAGGCCGCGCACCGGGTACGGCGTGTAGGCGTCCATCTGGCGGTAGCCGGCGCGCCAAGCGTCGCGCGTGGCGGCAAGGATCGCCTGCGGTGTGGCGCATTCGAGCATCAGGCCGTGAATGCCGACGGTGCGCGTCATCGACCTTCCTCCTGCGCGTGCGCGCCGCGCACCTGGCGGCGGAGTTCCGACATCGACATCATCGGCAGCAGCCGCGCGAACAGCAGGAACGCCACGAAGAATACGCCGATTGAGCCGAAGAACGTGAGGTAGTCGTAAATCGTTGGCAGGAACATGCCCCACGAGCTCGGCAAGTAATCGCGGTGCAGGCTGGTGACGATGATCATGTACCGCTCGAGCCACATCCCCAGCAGCACCACCAACGACACGATCACCAGCACCGGCTCGCTGCGGCGCAGCGCCGGAATCCACAGGATTTGCGGCACAACGGTGTTGCAGGCGAACACCGTCCACGCCAAGGTCGCGTACTGCCCGAAGCCGATCAGCCGGTTCAGGTAGACGTAATGCTCGGCATCCTCTTGCCCGTACCACGACAGGAACTGTTCACTGAGGTAGCCGTAGCTGGTGAGCAAGCTGGTGGCCAGCAAAATGCGTCCCATCACCTCGAGGTGATCGATCGTGATGAAATCCTTGAGGCGATAGAGGTGCCGGATCGGGATGCACAACAGCAGCACCATCGCAAAGCCGGAAAAGATCGCCCCGGCGACGAAATACGGCGGGAAGACGGTCTCGTGCCAGCCGGGCACGTTGGAGATCGCGAAATCGGAGCTGACGACCGAATGCACGCTGACCACCAGCGGCGTGGCCAGCCCGCCCAACAGCAGGTAGGCCGACTCGTAGCGGTGCCAATGCCTTGCCGAGTTCCGCCATCCCAGCGCCAGCACTCCGTAGGCCCATTGGCCCCACCGCGATCGGGACCGATCGCGC
>DASZPI010000574.1:0-3006 GCA_035550355.1 Pirellulales bacterium | reverse complement strand
AGGAACGTCGGTTTCAAGTGGTCGTAATCGACATGAAGCTGCCCGACGGGAACGGGAAAGAGGTATTCCATCTTGTGAGGAAGGCCGAGCCGCACGCGCGAACCATGCTCATTACGGGACAGCGCAGTGAAACCGACGAATTGGTGAAAGCCACCCTGGCCGAAGGCGCCGACGCCGTCTGCTATAAGCCATTCAATGTCGGCGAATTGCTGCGCACCCTGAAAACCCTGTCGATTCATTCGACATGAGCCCATTCGCTCGAACCTCCACACCTAGCGCTCCAGTTGCCGACGCCACAGCCGACAGCGCAGTCGCGGCTGATCTGATGCGCGTGTTGGTCGTCGAGGATGACCCCGACACGCGCGAGAACTTGTGCGATATCTTATCGCTCGACGGCTACGGCACCGAAACGGCTTCGACCATTGCCGAAGTACGGTCGCGGAAAGACGTGGCGGCATTCGACGCAATCATCCTCGACCGCAAGCTTCCCGACGGCACGGCCGATGAGTTGCTCCCTTGGCTAAAGCAAAAAGGTCCTGACGCTTCGGTGATTGTCGTCACCGGCTTTGCTGATTTGGACGGAGCGATTGCGGCACTCCGGGCGGGTGCGGCCGACTACACGCTCAAGCCCGTAAACGCCGATGCGCTTCGCGCCCGCCTTGCGGCGATCGACGAGAAGCGTCGCCTCTCGCTGGAAAAAACGCGTGCGGAATCGGCCTTTCGTACCTTGATCGAAGCGGCCCCCTGCCTGATCGTCATCAGTCGTGGACCAGGAGAGGTCGTGTTCGTAAACTCCTGCGCCGCAGGCGTTACCGGCTACACACAACAGGAACTCGCCGAACGGTTGCCTCCACGCTGCTTTCTGGTGGGCGGTGGTTCACCGTCCGAAAACACGCAGAAACGATTCGAATCGCCGTTGCTGTGTCGCGACGGAGTGCGTCATTGGATCATATGGCAGACTCAAGAGTTGCTCGACTATAAAGGCGCCGCGGCCCTGATGGCAGTTGGGCAAGACATTACCGAGTTGCAAACGGCGCAGCAGAAAGCGCTGCAAGCGGAGCGCCTGGCAGCGATCGGGCAAATGATGGCCGGTCTCAGCCACGAGAGCCGCAATGCGCTACAACGCAGCAAGGCGTGCCTCGAAATGCTCGAATTCGAGGTTGCCGATCGACCCGAGGCGATGGAACTGGTGCAGCGACTGACCAAAGCCCAGGACCATCTGCAAAGGCTTTACGAGGAAGTGCGCTCGTACGCGGCCCCGGTGCAAATCAGCCGCGAACAGTGCAATGTCGTGAACGTGTGGCGGGAAAAATGGTCGCACATTGCCCCGTTGCATCCAAACAAGCATGTCACACTCCGCGAGCAGATCGAAACCGACCATTGTTTTTGCCACGGCGACTATTTCGCCTTGGGCCAGGTCTTCGGAAATATCTTGGAAAATGCGATTACCGTCGTGCCCGAGCCGGGCGAGATTGTCGTCGCTTGCCGCGAAGTAAAGCTCGGCAACGAAGAAGCCTTGGAAGTCGCGTTCATCGATAACGGTCCCGGGCTCGATGCCGAGCAAGCGACACGGATCTTCGAGCCGTTCTTCACAACAAAAACCAAGGGGACAGGCCTCGGTATGGCAATTGCAAAACGGATCATCGACGCCCACGGCGGCCAGATTAGCGTGCGAGATCGCACAGCGCCGGGTGCGGAGGTCGTTGTCGTATTGCCACGAGGTGGGGATTGAATAAGGACGATTTCAAGCACCAACCGTTGAATGGCTATTCGCTGAAGATTTGCGTTGCCGACGACGAAGTTGACATGCGCGACTTCTTCGAAAAAATTCTGCCGGCTCTAGGGCATCAGGTGCTCGCGGTCGCGGAAAACGGACGGCAGCTTGTCGACCATTGCCGGGAACTGAAGCCCGACATGGTGATCACCGACATCAAGATGCCCGATATGGATGGCATCGAAGCGGCCCAAGCCATTTGCAGCGAGCGGCCAACACCGATCATTCTCATTTCAGCGCATCACGACGCCGCGCTGATTCGCCGTGCCGAGGCCGATCATGTTTTGGCCTACCTTGTCAAGCCGGTCGGGCGCGCCGATCTGGAACCGGCAATCGCCTTGGCGGCCCGGCGTTTTGCCGAGTTCCAGGCATTGCGCCAGGAAACCAGCGATCTGAGGCAAGCATTGGCGGATCGCCGGCACATCGAGCAGGCGAAAGGGCTGCTGATGCGGGCCGCAGGCTTGTCCGAAAAAGACGCCTTCCGTCGACTGCAGGAGTTGGCCTCGGAAAAAAATCAAAAGCTTATCGAGGCTGCTCACGCGGTGCTTGCGCTCGAGCGGGCGCTGCGTCCCGCAGAGAAGTCATGAACGGTCGTTCTCTGCGGGACGCAATCGAAGGGCGGTTAAAGCGCCAGGCAAGCCGCGAGCGAAGCGATCATCAGTGCCGTTCCCGCAGCGATAACACTGAATAAGATAAGCCCGACGGTTTGGCCTGCTTCCAGATCGTCTTCATACATCCGCTGCAGTTCTTCCCGTGAGAACGACCCGCTCGGCGGCTTTTCCGGCGTGATCTGCGTTGTGAATTTGGCGGCGATGCTCATGACTGCTCCTTGGGTAGTGCCCTTCGGGTGATGCGCACCGTGCGCGATCCCGACGCCCGGCAGCCGGCGTAAAAGCAGTCGCTGTGCCGTGAGAGTTGAGTGGGGCACGGCGGCCAGGACCGCGCGGCTCTAAGTGCCGGCGCCCAGGACAACTACGAACAAAAAGTGCCCGAACGCTTCACGGCATTCCCAACCGGTCGGCACAGGGCGCGAGTGTGCAACCTGTGCCGCCTGAGCACAAACATGCGCCGGACGCACACGCACGACGCGTTGCAAATCGACTTGCCTCAAGTGGCGTCGGCTTGAGTCGATTCGCCCGCGATCGATTGCCGATCGGCCAGGCCATACTTTTCCAGCAATCGATACAGGCTTCGGCGGTTAAGGCCCAGTGCTCGGGCTGCTCGCGCTTTGT
>DASZPI010000573.1:0-2168 GCA_035550355.1 Pirellulales bacterium | reverse complement strand
CTTGTGGTTGTGGCACTGCGCGCAGTGGACCGTGAGCGAGCAAAACGTGTTGATCGTGTTGGCGACCAGGTCGTCGCGGTCGAGATGCCGCGCGATCTTGCCGTCGATCTTTGTTTCGGGCACCTCGGCATGCCCGATGCTGTCCCACGGGCCCGCAGCAATAAACCCTAGCGCTTCAACACCGTCGCGCGTGCCGGGCCACAACGCATCGCCGGCCAACTGTTCCTCGACAAATCGCGAGTACGGCTTGTCGTCGTTCAACGCCCGGATCACATAGTCGCGATACGGCCAAGAGTTCAGGCGCTGCCGGTCCTTGTCGTATCCATGGGTTTCGCCGTAATGCACCACGTCCAACCAATGCCGGGCCCATCGCTCGCCATATCGCGGCGACGCGAGCAAGTCGTCGACAAGTTCCTCATAGGCTTGCGGTGTTGCGCCTCGGACGAACGCGTCGACTTCTTCCGGCGCCGGCGGCAATCCGATCAGGTCGAAATACAGGCGTCGCACCAGGGTTGGGCCGGGGGCTTCGGCGCCGAGGGTCAACGACCGTGCGTGTAAGTTGGCCTCAATGAACGCATCGATCGGGTGCTTCGCACGAGCTTGCGGCACCGGCGGTTGCACCAACGGCTTCAGCGACCACCATTGGCGTGGATCGTCGAGCTTGGTCGAGGCCGCCACCGGCCAGTCGGCCCCGGCGTCGATCCAAGCGCGCAGCACGGCAAGCTCGTCGGTCGAAAGCGGCGGCACTCCGCTGTCGGACGGGGGCATCCGCACGTCGGCCGCCGGGTCGCCGACATACCGCATCAACGGGCTCGCGCCGCTTTTGCCGGCGACGATGGCCGCGGTGCCGAAATCGCCCCCGGCCAACGCGATCTCGCGCACATCGAGGCGGTATCCGCTCGCTTGCTTCTCCGGTCCGTGGCAAGATAGGCAATGCCGCGCGAAGATCGGCTGCACTTTCGCGACAAAATCGGGCGCTGCCGACACCGGCGCGGCCCACGACGGCGCTGCCGATAGCATCGCGGCCGCAACACACGCGCAGATCGCTGGGATTGGCCTGCTCATCGCGATCGGAATTCGGGCGGGAGTTCGACGGAACGACCGACAGCTTGGTTCCGGCGGGGCGTTCAGTATATCCGGCGCCGATGCCTCGACCAACCAAATTGCCCCCGGCCCACAACGCGCGCCGATGATCGTCCGACTGGCGCGTGCCACGACGGTCGTCGCTGCCCCTCCAAGTTGTCGTTGGTTTGGAGAAGCTGGACATTACCCCAGTTTAACCTCGCTGCGTCGGCCGAGTCCGCAGCCAACCGGACTGGACACTCGCTAATGATTCGTTTACTTTTCGCCCCTCTTCAAGCCTGTCCCGCCTCACGTCGCCTCGTCGCGGCATTCGTTTCACGTTGGAGTTATCCCGCATGGCAACCGGCGCCCTGCCATCGATCGGTGCGCGCTCGGCGATCGGCCGGGCTGCCGACCTGGTGCTGCCGGTCGGGCTTGTTGCCTGCGTGTTGGTCATCCTGGTGCCGATGCCCACGCCGCTGATGGACCTGCTGTTGGCGTTGAACATCGGCGTTGCGGTGGTGATGTTGCTTACGGCGGTCTATGTAAAGACTCCGCTCGAATTCAGCGTGTTTCCTTCGCTGTTGCTGGCCACGACGCTCGGTCGGTTGGTGTTGAACGTTGCCACAACACGCTTGATTCTGACCCAAGGCCAGACCCACGGGCTAATGGCTGCCGGCGGCGTGGTGCGATCGTTTGGCGAGTTTGTGGCCGGCGATAAGGTGGCCGTCGGCCTGGTGATTTTTGCCATTCTGGTGGTGATTCAGTTTGTGGTGATCACCAAAGGGGCCACGCGCATCAGCGAAGTCGCTGCCCGCTTTGCGCTCGACGGCATGCCGGGTCGCCAAATGGCGGTCGATGCCGATCTGCAATCCGGATCGATCGACGAGCCTGAAGCGCGTCGCCGGCGCAGCGAGATTAACCAGCAGGCCGATTTTTTTGGCGCCATGGACGGTGCCAGCAAATTCGTGCGCGGCGACGCGATCGCCGGCGTGGCGATCATCCTGGTGAACATCGTGGGCGGATTGTTCATCGGCGTGCTGGACGCGGGAATGTCGCCAAGCCAGGCGGCCCATGTCTTTACGAAGCTGACGATCGGCGACGGG
>DASZPI010000572.1:0-10510 GCA_035550355.1 Pirellulales bacterium | reverse complement strand
TTTCGGCCCGCGACAATCGGCAGCCATCGACGATGCTGGCGTGGTTCAGCGCGTCGCTGAAAATCGCGTCGCCGCGGTCGGCAACGGCCGGAATCGTCCCTTGGTTGGCGGCGAAACCCGACGGAAACACGATGGCGGCCTCGGCCCCTTTGAAGGCTGCCATTCGCTCCTCGAGCCGTGCGTGCCACCAGCTTCGGCCGACGATCAGCGGGCTAGCGCCGGCGCCCCAACCGGCCAGGTCGACCGCTCGACGAGCGGCGTCGGCCAGCCGGGGATCGGCAGCCAGTCCCAGGTAGTCGTTCGCGCCAAAATTGAGCACCAATCGATCATCGAGCGTGATCGCCGCCCCCTGGGCCGAGGCGCGGACCCGCAGGCCGCGGAGCAGGTGTTGTGCTTCCAGGGCGGCCAGTTCGTCGTCGATCCAGCGTAACCGGTCCACGGAGGCGTCCCCTGGGCACAAGAGCTGCAATTGCTCGTTTTCCGCACCAAGCGGTGAAACGCAGAATCGGCGAGTTTACCATGAATCGAGCGGGTTTCGTCGACATCGACGCGCCCAGAACCCCGCGTCTGTTTGCAGTGAGGAGCTTGTGACTTCGCGCGCCTGGCAGATGATCATCGCGTTGCCGGCGCTTGCCTGCGCGGCGTTTGGCGTTGGCTTCTGGTTTCACACCAGCTTCGATCCGACGATTTTTGGCAAGTATGCCACGTCGTATGTGGTCTTCCTTGCGATTTGGTATCTGCTCGTCACGCCGCTGGTGTACTACGCCACGCGCTTTCTGCTGACGCGTGACGAGCTGCGCCTCAGCCGCGGTCGAAAGCTGATCGTTCGTCGCCGCTCAAAACTTGCCGGCGCCGCGATCGTGGGTCTGATTGCGTATCTCGTGCTCGACGGTATCGGCCAGGAGCAGATGCACCGCCGCACGTTGACCAACGGCAACGACGTGTTCCACCCGTATCTGCAAAACTCGCTGCGCCCCAGTAATCCTGCGCTGCACACCAACCGCTGGGGCTTCCGCGGCGAAGAAATCGACCAGGCAAAGCCGGACGGTACCTATCGCATCTTCTTCTTCGGCGGCTCGACGGTCATGTGCGAAAGCGTGCCGTGGGAAGACTCGCACCCGCGGCTGCTCGAGCAGCGTCTGCGCGACACGTATCCGCATCGAAGCATCGAAGTGCAAAACGTCGGGGCGCAATGGCACACGACGCTGCACTCGCTGGTGAAGCTCGAATCGCTGGTGCAGGATTTCCACCCCAACCTGGTAATCATGTACCACGCGATCAACGACTTGTACCGCAGTTTTCCAGCCGATCTGTACGCCGAGGGTCCGTATCGCAGCGACTACAGCAATTACTTGGGACCAGTGCGAAACCTGGTTCACCCGCGATACATGGGCTATTTGATGTTCCGGAGCGCGTTTGGCTGTTGGATGTCGGACTATCGCTTCGAGCGTGTGCGGGTCATCGGCCCCGATGGCAACGGTGTCGAAGGCCTGCGGATGCTTTTCTTTCCAAAGTGCCAGGAAGTCGAGGTCCGCGATTGGCCCAGCCTCGCCGCATTCGCCCGCAACATTCGCAATTTCGTCCACCTGGCGCGAAGCAGCGACATCAAGGTGGTGTTGGCCACGCAGCCGTATCTGTACCACGACGATCTCAGCCCGAGCGAGCAGGAATTGATCGTGTTTCCGTTGATGCAGCAATTCCAGGGCAAACGAGCGAGCGTGGCGTCGATGCGATCGGGCATGGACCAGTTCAACAACCAGACCAGGCGGATTGCCAAAGAACTAGACGTGCCGCTGATCGAGCTCGAAGCGGCGGTGCCCAAGACGCTCGACTATTTTTACGACGACGTGCACTACACGCGCCGCGGAAACACTCGGGTGGCCGAAACGGTTGCCGATTTCTTAATCGAGCAGGGAATGATCGAGCGCGGCGCGCCATCGGCTAGCGAAGGTGGCTAGCGAGGGTGCGTTACCGCAGGCCGGCTTGGGTCATGGCGGCACTGAGATGTGCGAAGCACTGCCGCGCCGCTCGCTCCGCATCGTAGCCCGGCTGCTTGAAAATCTGCGCGCTGGTTTCAACCGTCACCGAACCACGGTACCCCCGTCGATCGAGCAGCCGGAAGTATTCGGCGTAATCGGTCGATCCCTCGCCCGGCAGCAGGAACTGCACCCGCTTCGGGTCGGGCGCCCGATCTTTGACATGGATGAAGGCCGTGTCGGGCAGGAGCAGGTCGAGCGACTTTTCCAGCCCGGTCGGCAACATCACGAAATGACTGTAGTCGAAAACCAGCTTCAACCAGGGGCTGTTCAGCGCTTGGACCAGTTGGCGCTCGTCTTCGGGCGTGTGCAGCGCGTTGTTGACGTGCGCCTTGATCGCGACCACCGTGCGCGTTGACTGGCCAACGGCCGCCCAGTCGCGCAGCCGGTCGAGCATGCGATCGCGCACGTCCGGCCAGTCGCTGGGCTTGCCGCCAAGCACGGTTTCGATGACCGGCGGCGAGTCGGGAGCAAGCGCATGCGCAAGTTCCGCGGCAGCCTGTAGGCGATCAAGATTCGCTTGTCGCGCCGCCCCCTCGACCAGCAGCGGCAAGTTGACCATCAGCGCCGCGAGGCGCAGATTCAGCGTGCCGAGCAAAGCTTTTAAATCGGCCCGTTGCGATGGCCCGAGCGCGGACGGTTCGGTGGGCGAGTCGGGAAGCAGGCTTAGTTCGACATCGTCGTACCCGATCTGCGAGCACAAGCGCAGCGCCTGCTCGACCGGCAGGCCTGGCATGCCGTACAGGCTGAACCCGAGCCCGATTTTACCGCGATTGGGCGGTGGTTCCGCGGCCGAGCAATTGAAAAATGGGTCCTGGAAGGTCGCGGCCCCAAAACCGGCCACGACCAGGCGAAGCGATTGTCGGCGTGTGAGCGAAGTCATGGTTGCAGCGTAGCGTGGGCGGGGCCTCGAATCTACCGACCCGATCGCTAGCACTGCTTCTAATGGCCGCCTATGGCGACTCGCGTAGAATATACACATGTTCATACACCCATCGCCAAGCGAAACTCGGTTTGATTCGTCGGCCGAACAGCGCGAATTCGTCGCCCGGGCGCTGGAAGAGATCGCGCGGGCTTTGGACGCAGAGCATGGCAATCGCTACCGCGTTCGCGCTTATCGCCGGGCGGCAGCGATGATCCGCGATTTGCGCGTTCCGGTGACGGAATGGCTGCGCGGCAAAACTAGCGGCGTCGGGTCGTCGCTGCGTGCGACAATCCACGAACTGGTCGAACACGGTCGCTTGCCCGAGTCGAAAGGCCTGACCCCCGCTCCGATGCGCAAACCGCGGTAGGTTTCGCGATCACTGGCTGACGGCCGTTGTGCCAGTGCCGATCGCCTGGCGCAGCTTCGCAATGTTGTCTTGAATTGTTTGATCGCTCGGCCGGAGGCGGGCGGCGATTTCGAACTCGGCCACAGCGCTTCTCAGATCGCCGAGCATTGCCAGAGCTCGGCCGAGGCGTTGATGGCCGTCCGCATCGTCGCCCCGCGCCGCTAAGCCTGCCCGGAATTGCTCGATGGCTTGCGCGATCCATTCTGGCGCAACCGATCCTGCGCCGTTGCCATGTTCTTCGAGAATCATCTGCCCCAGGTTGTAGTGCGGCCGCGGATCGGACGGATCGAGCTCCGTCGCACGGCGAAAATAGACCGCGGCCTCGGCGAATCGCCCCTGACGGGCGAGGATGATTCCCAGGACGTTTTGCACGTCCGCGCGATTGGGTCCTTGCCCGAGTGCGATGTTCGCTTCCGCAAGCGCATCCTCCATCATGTTGAGATCAATCAACGCCATCGCCAGGTTCACGTGCAACACGGTCTGTTGCGGCGCGGCTGTGACCGCGCGCCGACACATATCAAGCGCCAAGTCGTAGCGTCCGATTTGACGGTAGATTTGGCCGAGGTTGGTGAACGCGTCGCTATTCGTGGCGTTCAGTTGAATGGCGCGCTGATAATGCTCGATGGCCGCATTAAGGTTTCCGATCTCGGCATATGCATTGGCGAGATTCGTTTGCGATTCAGGCCGATCGGGCGCCTTGGCCACCGTGTCGGTCCAAATCGATAGTGAATCGCGATAATCGATCACCCGCGCTTCGGTAGCGCGCTCGTAGACCAGCACAAGAACACCGACCGTAACCAGCGCAGCGAAGCTGGTGGCAAAACCCGACGACATCCGCCGCAATAGCGCCGCGGCGGCAATTACCAGTGGCGTCACAATCGCTAGCAGCGGCAGATACATGCGTCGCTCGGCGATGAGCTCGGTTGCGATCGGCATGACGCTCGACGTCGGTGCGAGAATCAGAAAGAAGCATGCCCCCAGCCATCCCCACCATTGCCGACGAACCACGCCGTAGATCGTGCCTGCCAGTAGTGCGGCGATCAGGGTCGCTTGCGGCCAAACCGTGAGCAAGCTGGTCGTCTTTTTCCAGTCGTAAGCGAGAATCAACGGGCTCGGCCAAAACGCGAGCCACAGGTACCGCCCGATCGCCCGGGCCTGCGTGAGCAGATATTCCCACGGAGTGATTCTGATCTTTTCACCAAGGCCGACGGTCGGGTTGCGCGGGGCGACGTAGATCATGGCTGCCAACAAAATCCAGGTTGCGAACAGGCACGCGTACAACGCCGCCCGACGGCGCCATGCCGCCAGCCAACCATCGGCGAAAAACGTCGCGTCGTAAAGCAGCACCAGAATCGGGGCGGCAATCATGTCTTCTTTGCTGGCCATCCCGGCGGCACAACTGGCTACAGCCATGGCTTGCCACATTGCGCTCGTGCGACCGGCGGCAGTCCACGAGCGCGCCGAGCAATACAGCGTCGCCAGCATGAAGAAGCCCATCAGCAACGTCGTGCGCTGCGTGATGTAGACAACCGCCTCGGTTTGCAGCGGATGCAGCAGCCACAGCGTTGTCACAACCGTCGCCAGCCAAGACGCCGACGAACCAATTGCTGGATTTATCCGCGGCGCAAGGCAGGTGCGTCGCACGAGTCCCCACAGCATGCAGCCCGAAGCAAGATGGATTGCCAGGTTCACCGCGTGGTAGCCGCGCACGTCGAGCCGGCCAAAGTGAAAGTTCAAGGCAAACGTCAACGCGGGAATCGGCCGATCGCTCAGCGCCGAATGCGGCACGCCAAAGGCAGCTTGCCAGAAGCCGGCAATCGTGCGGATGTGTGCATTGAGCTGCACGGTCGTATCGTCATCGAAGATCAACGGCACGCCAAAACTGTTGCGATAGGCGACCGCACCGAGCACCAGCGGAATGCCGATCAGCGCTGCGAACGACGTCAATTTCCGAGCAGGCTTCGTCTTGGGCGCCGTGGTCGCCGCAGGAATGGCCGAGCGTGGTCGCCGCTTTGCCGTACGTTTGGCCATAAATCGCGCCTGGTGGAATACGTGCCCGGGGCTGACGTCGTCGGGGGAATCGTCGTCACCCCGCTCGCCAAGGGCTACTCCACCGTTACGCTCTTGGCGAGGTTGCGCGGCTTATCGACATCGCAGCCGCGCAGCACGGCGATATGATACGCCAACAACTGCAACGGCACACAGGTAATGATCGGTTGCAGGAAGTCGGCAACGCTGGGAATCAGGATCACGTCGTCAGCCAATTCGGCCGCTCGCGAGCCTCCTTCGCAGGTGACGGCAATCACGGGTCCACCACGCGCTTTGATCTCCTCCATGTTCGACATCACCTTGTCGTACACGCTCGAGTGCGGAATCAAAAACACGCTGGGCGTGTGCTCATCGACCAAAGCGATCGGGCCGTGCTTCATCTCGGCTGCCGGGTACCCTTCGGCGTGGATGTAGCTGATCTCCTTCAGCTTCAACGCGCCCTCGAGCGCGGCGGGGAAGTTATACTGCCGCCCAAGATACAGAAAGTTCGCACAGCTTTGGTATTTTTCGGCAATACGCCGGACCTGGTCGTTGCAGGTTAAAGCCTGAGCGACGGCGTCGGGCAAGGCTTGCAGTTGCTCGATCATTCGCAACCCGGCCGCGTGGCTAAGATGCCGCAGACGGCCGAAATAAAGGGCCAGCATCGTCAGCACCACGCATTGCGAGGTGAAAGCCTTGGTGCTCGCCACGCCGATTTCAGGCCCCGCGTACAAATAGATGCCGCCATCGGCTTCCTTGGCAATCGTGCTGCCGACGACATTCGAGATGGCGAGCGTCGGGTGGCCTTGGCGCTTCATTTCGCGCAGGGCCGCCAGCGTATCGGCGGTCTCGCCGCTTTGCGTGATCGCGAACACCAGGGTGCTGTTGTCGACCGGAGGATTTCGGTAGCGCAGCTCGCTGGCGTACTCGACCTCGACCGGAATGCGTGCGAATTCCTCGAGCAGGTACTCACCCACCAAGGCGGCGTGCCAACTCGTGCCGCAGGCGGTCAATAGAATGCGATCGATCGACCGCAACTGCTGCGGCGAAAGGTTCAGTCCGCCGAAGTGGGCGGTCGCGTCGTCGAAGTTTAGCCGCCCTCGCATGGCGTTGCGCACGGTCTCGGGCTGCTCGAAGATTTCTTTGAGCATGTAATGCTCGTAGCCTTCGAGCCCGACGTCGGCCGCTTGCAGCGGCATGGCCTGTACGGACGGGGCGATCGGTCCCTGATCGCGATGGATCAGCCGCAATGTGTCGGCGGTCAGGATCGCGATTTCGTGGTCGGCCAGATACACAATCTTGTCGCTCTTGCCGACCAGGGCCGCCGGGTCGCTGGCCAGCACATGCTCTCCCTCGCCAACGCCAACGACCAAGGGGCTCCCTAACCGCGCCGCGATCAGCAGGTCGGGATGGTCGCGGAACAGGATCGCCAGGCCGTACGTGCCATGCAGCTTGGCCAAGGCAGCCTGTACGGCGCGAATCAGCGGCTCGTGTTCTTCCTCGCCGTCGCGGCCGGCGGCTTGCTCCTTTTCGAGACAATGCGCAATCAAGTGGGCGATGACCTCGGTATCGGTCGCCGAGCGGAACCGGTAGCCTTGGGCCTCGAGCGCCTCTTTGAGCGGCCGATAGTTCTCGATCACGCCGTTGTGAACGATCGCGACCACGCTGTTACCGCCGAGATGCGGATGGGCGTTCTCGTCGGTCGCGGCGCCGTGCGTGGCCCAACGGGTATGGGCAATGCCGATCGTTCCCGGGGTCGGCGTACTGGCAAGCCGATGGCTCAAGCGATCGATGCGGCCGGCTGCCTTGACCACGTGAAATCGGCCGTCGGCATCAATCGTGGCGATCCCCGAACTGTCGTATCCGCGGTATTCCAGCCGCCGCAGTCCCTGCAGCAGAAAGTCCTGACAGGACTCGAATCCGACATAACCAACAATTCCACACATAAGCGTTGCCTGCTTGTGGCGACGGAAAAACGAGCGAGCGCTGGCGCTCTACAAGATTAGGCCGCAGCGGCGTGCAGCGGAAAGTCTACCAGAATCGGCCAAGAACGGCCTAGGCGAACTTCAAATGGCGACGGGAGTTAAGGGCGACAACCGTCGGGCCTCGGCTGCAATCAACTCGGCGGTGCGATGCCAAAGTCGGCAATCGTCAGCAAGCTGTCGAACTTGTAGCCTCGAGCCCGAAACGCGTCGGCCCCGCCTTCCATGCGATCGACGATCGCCAACACTCGCGTGACCTTCAGACCGAACTCTTCGCAGCGCTCGATGGCCAAAAGCGACGAACCGCCGGTGGTGACCACGTCTTCGACGATCGCCACACGCTGCCCGGCGACCACCGGTCCTTCGATAAAGCGTTGCGTGCCGTGTCCCTTGGCCTCTTTACGGACCATGAAGCCGGCCAACGGCAGATCGCGCAGACCGGCAATCGTGATCACTGCCGCGGTGATCGGATCGGCGCCGATCGACATGCCCCCGACCGCCGCCGGCATGTCATCCGTCAGCAGATCGAGCAGCCCTTCGCCAATCAGCTTTGCCCCGGCCGAATCGAGCGTTACCTGCTTTCCATCGAGGTAGTACTTGGCCTTTTTGCCCGAGGCCAGCGTAAAATCGCCAAATTTCAACGCCTTCGTGCGAACCAACTCGAGCAGGGACGATTTGCTGTACACGACGATCTCACACCAGAAAAAACCACGAAGCCAAGCTCGGCACTGTGTATACCACGCTCGCCGCAATCGGGCTACCATGTCCAGCATCCAAGCCATCCGAACCATCGAGCGGGATCCCGAATGTCGCGACTGCTGCTGAGCCGTTGGATTGCGTTGATCGCTGCGTCGGTGGCGATTGGCTGTGGCAAGAAACAAGAGGTCCCAACCACCGTCACGGTGTTCGCTGCGGCAAGCGCTACCGAGGCGATCGAAGACATCGCTGGCTGGTTCGAACAGACGAATGCCGCGAATGTAAAAACAAACTTCGCCGCCAGCTCGACGCTCGCCCGGCAAATTCTCGAAGGTGCGCCGGCCGACATTTTCATCTCGGCCGACGAGCAGTGGGCCGACGAGCTCGAGGACGCCGAGCTGGTCGACCGTCGCGACGACCTGCTCGGAAATCGGCTGGTGGTCGTGGTCGGCGGTCCGCTGCCGGAAAAAATCAGCGACGTCGAATCGTTGACCGACGAGTCGATCAAGCATGTGGCGCTGGGCGACCCCGAGTCGGTCCCGGCCGGCCGGTATGCGAAGCAGGCCCTCGAGAAACTCGGCATTTGGGAAGCGATCAAGCCTAAGGTGGTGACGGGGGCCGACGTGCGGCAGGCGTTGCTGCTCGTCGAGCGGGGCGAAGCCGACGCGGGAATCGTCTATGCGACCGACGCTCAGGTTTCCGTTAAAGTGCACGTCGCGGCGTCAATCGATCCGAAGTTGCACGATCCGATCCGTTACCCAGCCCTGCTGCTAAAGACCAAACAGCCGCATCCGCTTGCCGGCCGCTTTTACGAGAAGCTGTTTTCCCGAGAGGCGGCCCAGGCGTTCGTAAAGCGCGGCTTCGCGGTGCTCGATACGCGCCCCGAGTCGATGGGACACTAAAAACATGAGAACGAGTACGACGGCATGACCGGCGAAGATTGGGCCGCGATTCGGCTCAGCGTGCAGGTGGCGACGTGTGCCGTCCTGGCGGGCCTGCCGCTGGCCGTAGGCTTGGGCTACGCGCTGGCGCGTCTGCCGGCGGCCGCGCGCGGCGCGGTCGAGACCTTGGTCAACTTACCGTTGGTGCTACCGCCAGTGGTCACGGGATACCTGCTGCTCGTGCTGCTCGGGCGGAACGGGCCGATCGGATCGACGCTCGAACGCTGGATGGGTGTGCGTCTGGTATTCACGTGGCAAGGTGCGGCGTTGGCTTCCGCGGTCATGGCGTTCCCACTGATGGTGCGCGCCGCGCGGTTGGCGTTTCAATCGGTCGATGGTCGACTTGAACTCGCGGCTCGCGGCCTAGGAGCCGGGCGGCTCGATGCCTTCTTCACTGTGGCGTTGCCCCTGGCCTGGCGTGGGGTGATCGCCGGCGGCGTGCTCGGCTTCGCACGTAGCTTGGGTGAGTTCGGCGCGACGATCGTGTTGGCCGGAAACATCGCGGGCGAAACGCGCACCATTCCATTGGCAGTCTATTCGCAAATGCACCGACGTGAGGGGATGGAACAGGCGTGGCCCTTGGTGGCCGTGTCGATCGTGCTGGCCATCGCTTCGTTGGCGATCGGCGAGTTCCTCGAACGCGCGCAAGAATTACGCTGAGTGAACTCGCTCGTCTTCCAGTGTCGCCATCGCTATCCGGGCAGCGCGTTCCAGCTCGACGTGTCGTTCGAAACCTCGGCAACCGTCACTGGCCTGTTCGGGCGTTCGGGGGCCGGAAAGACCACCGTGCTGGCGATCCTCGCCGGCTTCTTGCAGCCCGAGCACGGACGCGTGCTCGTTGGCGACGACGTGCTCGTCGATACCGCAAGGCGCCTGACGCTGCCGCCCGAGCGCCGCCGCATCGGCTACGTGGTCCAGGATCACTTGCTGTTTCCGCACCTTTCGGTTGCGCGCAACCTCCGGTATGGGCTGCGACGGGCCGCGAGCACCGAACCGGCAGTCGATTTCGACGAGGTTGTGCAAATTCTCGAACTGCGGCCATTGCTCGATCGCAGCCCTGTAGCGTTGTCGGGTGGCGAGCGGCAGCGTGTCGCCTTGGGGCGTGCGCTGCTCGCACGACCGCGCTTACTGTTGATGGACGAACCGCTGGCAGCACTCGATCAGGCGCTGAAGTTGCGAATCCTCGATTTTCTCGAGCGGATCGTCGATCGCTGGCATGTGCCCACGTTGTACGTCAGCCATGTTGCTGCCGAAATTCGGCGATTGGCCGAGCAGGTGGTCGTGCTCGAGGCCGGCGGCGTGACGTCTCTCGGCACTCCCGACGAGTCGTTAGGCGATCGTTAATTCTCCGATTTTGCGTTCGCCGCGTCTGGTCGTTCTAGACCGATCCGGTACATTGCAGTTGGGGCCAGTCGTGATCCGGGTGGTCCCGCGAGTTGGAGCTGCACCGTGGGCAGGAACAATCGCTCGATTGTATTGGTTTGGCTACTGCTAGG
>DASZPI010000571.1:0-3008 GCA_035550355.1 Pirellulales bacterium | reverse complement strand
GATCGATTCGCCGCCCAACCGATCGACCGGCGGCGTGATTTGCTGCGGCTCGCCGTTGACGTACAGCTTCACGCCCGCGGCACGTCCCGAGCCGTTGTACGTGACGAACACATGATAGAACGGTCCCGGCTTGAGCTTGGTCTTGGAGGTGACCTTGATTGCCTTATCGGGCCACTGACTGAGGATGTGCGTGGCCAGCTTGCCGTCGTCCAGCCACAGGTCCCAGCCGCGATAGCCCGGCCCCTTGTCCATGCAGGCGATGATCGCTCCGCCGGCCTTGCCTTCGGCAAACTTGATCCATGCACCGGCCGAGAACGCTTGCTTGGTGTCGAACTGGCCGACGCCGGGAATGGCGAGATTCGTGGTCGGCGTGATCTTCAGCGCCTTGCGACCCAGCGGACCGCGGTCACTGGCGATCTCCGCGGCCAGCTTCAGTTCGGTTGGCTTGCCGTTGATCGTGGCGTGCACCACGTTGCCTTTGCCTTCGTCGAGCGCGGCGGCCAGTTGCAGTCCCTTGCTCGGCATTTGGGCGTTGACCATGTCGACCGTCGCCGTTTCGAGCCATTGGTCGAATTCGGCGCGGGCTGCCTTCTTGCGCGCTTCGGGCTTGGTGGCTGCCAAGGATATTTCGCCCGGCAACACCGCCCAGCGCGCGGCGTCTTCCTGCTTGGGCATCACGATGATCGGCGGCGTGTCCTTGATGTTGCCGTCCTTGGCCGCCTGCGTGGTGTTGTTGAAGAATGCCGCCATCTCGTAGAACTCGCGCTGCGAGAGCGGGTCGAACTTGTGATCGTGGCACACGGCGCAGCCGGCGGTCATCCCCATCCACACCTGGGCGGTGGTCTCGGTGCGATCGCGGGTGTACAGCACCAGGTATTCTTCGTCGATCAGACCGCCTTCGTTGCTCGTGATGTTGCAGCGGTTGAAGCCGCTGGCCACGCGCTGCTCGTTGCTCGCGTCGGGCAGCAGATCGCCAGCCAACTGCTCGATCGTGAACCGATCGAACGGCTGGTTGCTGTTGAAGGCGTTGATCACCCAATCGCGGTAAGTCCACATCTCGCGGAAGTTGTCGAAGTGGATGCCGTGCGTGTCGGCGTAGCGCGCGGCGTCGAGCCAATAGCGGCCGCGGTGCTCGCCCCACTGCGGCGAGGCGAGCAAGCGATCGACGTACGCCTCGTACGCCTTCTCTCGATCCCTCTGTCTCTCCATCTCTCCGTCTTGCCTCGACGGAGGGATCGCGGGACTGAGTGACGGAGAGGAAGCGCGCACCAACGCTTCCACGTCCTCCGGCTTCGGCGGCAGCCCGGTAAGGTCGAGCGCCAACCGCCGCGCCAGCGTGCGCACGTCGGCCTCGGGCGCGGGTTCCAGGCCGCGCTCTTCGAGCTCGGCCAGCACGAAATGGTCGATGGTCGTGCGGGCCCACTTTGGGTTTTTGACCTTTGGCGGCTCGGCGCGTTGCGGGGCGATGTACGCCCAGTGCGGCTGGTACTCGGCCCCCTCGGCAATCCAGCGGCGCAGCGTCTGCTTGTCGGCCGGCGACAGCTTCTTGTGCGAGTCCTTCGGCGGCATCAACAGCTTGGGGTCGCTGGTCGAGACCCGCGCGATCAATTCGCTGTTGTCGGGATCGCCGGGGACGATGATGCCCGATTCGACCACCGCATCGCGCCGGTCGAGCCGCAGGTCGGCCTTGCGCGCCGCGCTGTCGGGCCCGTGGCAGGCGAAGCATTGCTCGCTCAGGATCGGCCGCACATCGCGGTTGTATTCGAGCTTTGTCGCAGCCGCTGCCGGCAGCGCGGCCAGCAGCCAAGCGAAGGAACCGATCCAGGCCAGGCGACGGATCATGGCAAACAACCTCCCACAGGGCGGACGCACTTTCCCGGGGGGCAGCCACCGCGGGCGGGATGTTGCGGTGCTGGAGTTCTCAGCCGGAGACTGGTTCATTTATGAAACCAGAGGCCGCCGGCAGAGTCAAGGATTTCGCTGGTGGGAGGGTGTCTTTCGTTGAATTCACTTTGCCTCCGCGCAGCCCGCGACCGCGGCCTACGGTGGGTCGAGCGCCAGCAAGGCCCCGCCATGGCGATATTATTGACGGGGCCTCGCCTTCGGCTCGATCCACCCTGCGTTCTTTTGAGCATAGTCGTCACAAATCGAACGAAACCGTCGAACGCCTGCCTCTACGGCGGTTGCATTTGCGCAACGAAGCGTCGGTCGTTGGCAATTCTGATTTAGACTGAACTGAAGGCGTCGCGCGGGGCCGGTTCGCGCCCAGTCACCTGGGGCTTTGTTGTGAACGTGTTGGAAATCGTTGACCGCGAATCGCCGCAGGACCAGGTCAACGGTCGCCTGTACGCCCGAGACGACCTGGTCGAGCAATACGCCGTCCAGCAGCTCGCGCCGGCCGAGGCGGCGGCGCTGGTGCGCTATCACGACCATGTTCTGGCGCGGCGCGTGCTCGATCTGGGGTGCGGCGCCGGCCGGCTGACGACGTACCTGCGGCCGCTGGTCGACCAGTACGTCGGGCTCGACATCTCGCCGCACATGCTCGCCTTCTGCCGCGCGCAATTCCCGGAGCTCGAGTTTCATCACGGCGACATGCGTCGCTTGACGCCGTTTGCCGACGGCGCGTTCGATACGGTGTTCGCGGTGTTCAACCTGTTCGACGCCGTGTCGCATGACGATCGGCTGCGGACGTTGGCCGAGGTCCGCCGCGTGCTGGCGCCAGGCGGGCTGTTGATCTTTTCGGCGCACAATCGCAATTACCGCTCGTTTGCCGAGCCGCCGCGACTGCTGCGCAGCGCCAACCCGGTGGCGCAATTGCGCTACGTGGTGCGCTATCTGCGCTGCCGGAGCAATTATCGGCGCGTGCGGCCGCACCAGGTGCTGCACGACGACTGCGCGCTGGTCAGCGACACCGGGCATGATTTTGCCGTGCTGCACTACTACATTTCGCGGCAAGCGCAAGGGCGGCAACTGGCTGGCGCCGGCTTCGAATTGCTCGAGTGTCTCGA
>DASZPI010000570.1:0-4318 GCA_035550355.1 Pirellulales bacterium | reverse complement strand
CACCAACTCGTTGCGGGCCAGCATCTGTTTGAAGCGGCGCGGCATGGAGCGGAAGTCCTTATGGTGCAGGCGGTCGGCGTCGATTTCGGCGAGGGCGAGGACGCAGTTTCCCCCCAGCTTTCCAAGCTGTCAAGCGACCGCCACGCAAACGCGTGACCGAGGGGGCCGAGCGAGTTTTTCTAAAAAAATGATGCCGCCACGAACCTTTGCCGGCCGAAGCGTGTCATAACCATCGGCGGGGCTGTCGTTGGAATAGCCTCGTTTGCCTTGACAGCGTAGGATTGCGCTGTCACGGTTGATTGGTTCGCAGGTCGGTGGCGGTTGTCCATCGACCGAAGCTAGCTCGATGCTCTCGATTTTAAGACGCGCCGCGGCGCAGGAGATCGTCATGCGTAAATCCATTCTTCGCAATACGAAGCGTAACGTCCTGGATATCCGCCAGGTCCGTATCGCCGTTTGTTCGAAGCTGGATCGCATGGTCGCCGTCGCGCGGACTTTCTTTGCATGGCGCGCCGCGCCGAGGGTCTATGCCTCGGCCGCCGGGCGCGCGACGCCGCCCTTGGGCGTGCATGTCCTAGGTCAACTAGGCGTGCGCCACCCGGGCGGCCTGCCTCGAACCAGTTAGCGCGATCCGCGGCCCGAGCGGCCAACGAATCGAACTAACAGCGGTTTGAAGCAAGTTCGCGCTGCCCTGGGCGAGCCCGTCTGGCACTGCGTTCACCCGCATTGCTTGTATGTGCTCGACGGCACGGCTTCGCCCGAGGTCGTGTTCCACGCGGCAGCGATTTGGTCCCTTTTCGTTCGCGTGAAAGAGTGCTTTATGGCAACCGAGATCGCAGCAGAGTTCGACGCCGCGACGCCGATCGACACGTTGGTCCGCTCGGCGCAGCGCGGCGATAAGCAGGCTTTGGGGGCACTGGCCGAGCGCTTCGAGCGGCTCGTCTATGGGATCGCGCTGCGCCGCCTGGGCAATCACGTCGAGGCGCAGGAGATCGTCCAGGAAGTGTTCCTGCAAGTGCTGCGCAAGATCGGGCAGGTCCGCGAGCCGGCCTCGATCGCCGGCTGGCTGCGCGCGATCACCGCGCGGCGGATCAGCAATCGGATCACGCGTCATGGTCGGGTCGGCGGCGATACCGGCGGAGCGCTCGATAGCGCGCTGGCCGAGGATCTCGCGCCGCCGGCGCAGGCCATCGAGCGCGAGCGGCAGTCGCAAGTGCGCGAAGGCTTGCAGCGGCTCGGCACGGTCGATCGCCAGACGCTGGTGGCGTTCTACGTCGATGGCCAATCGCTGAGCGAAATGAGCACCGCGTTCGCCTCGCCGGTCGGCACCATCAAGCGCCGGCTGCACGTGGCCCGCAAGCGCTTGGCACGCGAGCTGGAAAGCGTGATGTAAGCGACGCAGTGAGCAGTGGGCCATTTGCCGGCTAGCTGCTCACTGCTGCTCGCTCGATTCAATGACTTGAAAGCGGCTGCGCGACGAAACCGCCGCTCATCGCCGGTCGCATTCGATTCACCAGCCGGCAAAGAATCTTCTGTTCGAGCGCTTCGTCGCGCCCCAGCGGAATCCAGCCGCTGCTGGCCACCATGTCGTTGGCGATCGGGTCGGAGTACAAGCGACTCAGCGAGTTATCGACGCGGAAGCTCGCGGCGCCGGTCGGCGAATAGTCAGGGCGCGGCAGGTCTTCCAGCTCTTTGTAGACCGCGACGTCGACCAGGTAGCCCCCTTCGGCAGGAATCACTTGCACCACCGCGCGCCGGCGGATCGATTGCAGCGTGCTTTCAGTGCGCTCGTAATGGCCCACCGAGTCGCCGCGCCATGGCTCGAGCAACGTCGCGCCGATCAGCGGAAAGGTGTCGATCCGACCGGCGGTCATGACATCGGCCGCGCGCTTCGGGCGTTCCTCGCGCTCGATCTCAAAATAGTCGTCGACCGAATCGACCAGGCGATCCCAGAGGTAATCGCAGCCGGGCGAGGGGAGCCGAATCGGATTCTCGTACATCCTCGGATACGGCGCGCGCATCGGCGCGCAGCCGAGAGCCGCCGTCGACAACAGGATCAACGCGAGCCAGCGCATCGGGGATTCGCACGAGCCGAGGGACAACGAGCGCGCTGCGAGACCAGGGGAACGCCAGCGCCCGCTAGGTGGGAGCGGCATGGTACGTCGTGCGCCGCGCTGCGGGCAAGATCAATCGACATGCACCGAACAGCGAGCCGCGCGGATGCTAGCATCGGAATCATGAAAGTTGCTTGCTAAGATCGCGCGATTTTCCGATACTCCGTGGTCGCGCCCCGAAGCCTGCGTGGCGCAACATCCAAGACAAATCGATCCGGCGCCCCGAAGCGCGCCTAGCCGAAAGGACTGCCCACGATGTCGCGGCTCTCGTTCAACGAGATGACCAGCTTCCGTTGGAATTTCGAGGAGGACATCTCGCAGGCGGCGGCGCTGGGATACACAGCCATCGGCCTTTGCCGGCAAAAGCTTGGCGACTTCGGCGTGCAGGAAGGGATGGCGCTGCTGGCAGCCATGGGGCTGCGGGTGTCGAATGTCTGCTGGGCCGGGGGGTTCACCGGCAGCGATGGCCGCAACTTGATCGAAAGCATCGCCGACGCGACCGAGGCGATTCGCCTGACGGCGGCGCTGCGGGCCGGTTGCCTGGTCGTGTACAGCGGCGCGCGCGGCGGGCACACCACCAGCCATGCGCGTCGGCTGTTTCGCGAGGCGATCGATCGCTTGCTGCCATCGGCCGAGGATTTCGGCGTCACGCTCGGCATCAAGGCCGTGCACACCGAATGTGCAATCGATTGCGGCTTGCTCACCAGCCTGGCCGAGGCCAGCGAGTTCGTGCGGTCGTTCGATCACCCCCGGGTTAAGCTCGCCTTCGATACGTATCATCTTGGCTGGGACCAGGACGTGCCGTTGCGGCTTGCCGAGGCAGCCAGCGACATTGCCATTGTGCACTTGTCCGACGGTTTGCCGCCGTCGCGCGGCGAAACGCATTGCTGCCGGCTCGGCGAAGGCGACGTGCCGCTGCGCGCAATCCTGGCGGCACTCGAGCATGGCGGCTACGAGGGCGACTACGACGTGAAGCTGGTGGGCGCCGAGCTCGACTCGGGCGATTATCGCGATTTGATGACCCATTCGCAGAGCGCCATGGCCGAATTGTTGCCGTCGGTTGCGTATCGCGGATAGGCGAAGCCGTGGTTTGCGCTCTAAACTGGGGCCAACGGCAATTCACTCAAGCGACAGGGAAGTGGGCAATGACGGTTCGCCGACTTGCGTTCACGACGACTGCGGTGTTTCTGTGCGCCAGCGCCGCCATCGCCCAGCCACGCTCGACCGTCGAAGACAGCGTCGATTTGTTTCAGCGCTTCGACGTTAACGGCGACGGCGTGCTCTCCTTGGCAGAGATCGGCGTTTGGTCGTGGGCCCGGTACGACGTCAACGGCGACGACGTGGTGTCGCAATCCGAGTTCGTCGGCGGACGCACGGCCGATCGCGGCCAGGCCGCCGTCGAGCCCGATCTGGAGAAGGCCTGGAAGCTGCTCGATTGGAACAACGACGGCATGCTTTCGGGCACCGAACTCGACGGCAAATGGTCGAAGTACGACACCAACGGCGATGGTCGTGTAAGCAAGGACGAGTTTACGGCGGGACGCCGGAACGACGGTCCCAAGCCGCCGCAGCAACCTGCCGCGCCGCCGCTCGCTCCGCCGGCGCCTCCGTCGCCGCCGGGGTCGGGCGCCAAGGGGGCGACGCCGAAATGGTCAAGCATCGACGACCCGAAGCTGGGCTTCTCGTTCGCCATGCCGGCCGAGCCCACGCAGGACGAGCAGGGGATGTATCTGCTCGTGACCGACAACGGCAACACTGTGTACAAGCTCACCACCGGCGAAGCCGACGAAGACCTTGAAGCCAACTCGAAGCAACGACTCGACGCGGTTCGCGATGCCGAGGTCGAAGCGCTGAAAGGCAAGCTGGTCGCCGACGCGGCGAGCGATTTGAACGGCCATCCCGGCCGAACGTTCGTCGTGCGGCAGGAAGGCCAGGAACGGTTCGACGCTGCATTTCGCGTGTTCCTCGTCGGCAAGCGAATTATCGAGATGATCGTGATTCGCGGCGCGGCCTCGACCGCAACCGAAGACACCATGTTGGAGTTCTTCAACTCGCTGAAGCTTTCCGAAACGGCTCAGCGCCCGGTCGCCGCCGGCGAAGTGACTTTCGGCAGCGTGGTCGATGCGGTTGCTGCCGACGACCCGGCCAGGTTATTGGCCCAGATGCACCCCACGCTGCGCGGCAAGCTCGATTATCCGATGGCT
>DASZPI010000569.1:0-3187 GCA_035550355.1 Pirellulales bacterium | reverse complement strand
GGCTTGTCGGCCTTGACGTTGAACGCATGCGTAGCCGTCCGCATGCCGATTACCGGCCGACCGGTGGCCAGGTAATCGACAATGTGCTTCATCTGGTCGTCGGGCAGGTCGCGAAAGCGAGTGGCGATGATCATCAGATCGGCAGTCGCCAATGCCTCGAGTCCCGGGATGTTGCTCCGCTCGATGGGGTTGATCGTGCCGTCACTGGGATCGATGGCGAACAACACGGTGCACTTGAAGCCGTGATGCCGCGCGAGGATCTTGCCTAACTGCGGCAACGCTTCTTCCGAGCGGTATTCCTCGTCGCCGCTAACGAGCACCACATGCTTACCGTGGCCAGGGCCTTGGCTGCCCTCGTAGGTAACCCACAGCTCATCGGCCTTCGCGTAGCCAACCAGGACCAACATCAACAGGCTAACAAGCCATACGCGAACACCGTCAAAGCTCGGCATGTAATTCGTTTCCATCGGTGGGATGCGCAACGGGCGTGGAGGTGGGGCTGTGCTGGCAGTGCAAAGTACCAACTGTGCAAGGACTTTGCGAGCCGGTGCCGAGCTATTAGCAATACTTATCCGGCGCGACCAGGAAAGTAGCTGCCCCTAATTCACCGTTGCCTTCTGGACTTCCATCGAATAAACTCGGCCGCATGCGTTGGGTTGCGAGTCGCGTGGTTTCGGCGGTCGCGGCCCAAAAAATGGAACTCGCTTTTCAAGGATGAAAAGGAGCAAATGATGGCGTTGGGCCTGAGAACGATTTTTTTGCTTGGGTTGGCGACGCTTGTCGGCGCCGCTGGATCGGTCCTTCGCCGCGACCACCAAGGACAAGTCGCCGCGTTGCAGTCGATTCGCCAGGCAACCGAGCAAGCCTGCGCAATCAAGTCGGCGGTGCATCAGTCGCCGATCGAAGACCCGCCTGCGGTCGGGCCCAGCAACGGTTCGCTGGTCATCGGCGGTGGCGGCACGCTCGACACGGTCATTTGGAAACGATTCCTCGAGTTGGCAGGCGGCCCCGAGGCGCCGATCGTCATCGTTCCGACCGCCAGCAGCTTTGCCGACCGTTATTGCTCGACGGACGATTGCCCGGCGGTCAAGGTGCTGCGGTCGGTCGGCGCCAAGAACGTGTCGGTCGTTCACACCAACGATCGCGACGTTGCCGATAGCGACGAGTTTGTCGCCCCATTAAAGCGCGCCCGAGGCGTCTGGATTACCGGCGGCAATCAATGGCGCTTGGTAGCGGCGTACATCGGAACACAAACTCAGCGGGCTTTGGCCGGCGTGCTCGATCGCGGTGGAGTGATCGGCGGCACCTCGGCGGGCGCCACCATCCAGGGCGTGTTTGCGTCATTCCCCGGGCGCGGGGCGACACCGTACGAACCGGGCTTCGGCTTCTTGCGAAACGTGGCGATTGACCAGCACTTGCTGGCCCGACACCGCGAAAACGACCTGGTGCACGTTGTCCGCGACCATCCCGATTTGCTCGGCATTGGCATCGACGAGGCGACCGCCGTCATCGTCCAAGACGATTGCATGGATGTCGTCGGCGACAGCAAGGTGGCGATTTACGATCCGACCTACCACGGCGACGACGACGAGCGGCCGTATTACTTTCTGTCGCCCGGCGACCGTTTCAATCTGCGAACCCGCACCGACATGCGGGACGAAGAGTCGGCCGATGGCCGCTAGCGTCGGCGGCGACGAAGCCCTCGGTTGCTTTTGATCGATCTCAACGGCCATTACCATCGGTCGAGTCGGACTTCTGCAGTTCGCGCAAAGCGTTCATGAGCGCGGTGACTTCGATCTCGAGGGTTTTGCATGCGTCGGGCGCGGTGGCGAGGTCGTTCGTGCGGCCGATGGTCTCCAGCCGGCGGGCAGCATTGACAGCCCGATCGGCGCTGAACGACGCCGACAGCCCTTTCAGGCTGTGTGCTGCCCGTTCAATTTCCTGAGCCGAACGACTTTCGACTCCCCGCCGCACCTGGTCCAGCAAGCCGGGCGCGTCTTCCATATAAAACTGAATCACATCGCCCAAAAGCGAGCGATCTCCTCCCAGCCGCCATAACGCCGCCTCGATATCCATCAACCGTTCTTCGTCCAAGGACAATCTCCCGCTTGTTGAATGAGGGCCGGGGGGCGACCGCAAACCATCGGGTCGGTGCCGCACCGTCGTGACGCAACCGTGGAACAATGTCGTCGCGAGCCGATGAGGCCCGCGATGGGCGAGGGGATTTGCATCTCGCTGCAATCGGCGAGCCGTGCGTGATAAGCCACGGTCGACTGGGCACAATTTCTGCTCAATCGTTACGGTCGGCAGTACTATACCATCTCACCACTCACCACCCATCCGACTTCATGTCCACCATCGTTGCATCCGAATCGACCCAAGATCGAGACCTTGAGCGCCGAATCATCAACTATCTTACCGCGAGCCACGTGCCCGGAGCGCGACGACTGAAAGTCAAAGCGTCCAATGGACTTGTAACCCTGAGCGGCACGCTGCGTTCGTTTTACCAAAAGCAGCTCTGCTGCCATGTCGTCCGCCGCGTCGCAGGCGTTGTCCAGCTGGTGGATCAGTTGAGCGTGGCTTAGCGGTGCATCACCGACTCGGGCCGCGGGCGATCGGCCCCGAGTCTGCGTTAATACGGCTTGCGCCCGAATTGACCAAGCTGCTGGTTCGGCGCGATTCACCGTGGCTGTTCGCAGACCGACCCGCGGTGAAAACGGCTTGCGCCGACCGGCGCACGAGCCGAGGGAACGCAAATTGCGACCTCGATTTGAGCGGTACGGTTCGGCTTCGAATCCGGAGGATTGCCGTGACGCCGTTCAGATGCCTCGCAATTTTGGTTTGTGCGCTGCTGGTCAATTTTGGGCAAGCTTGGACTCCGACCCAACCAGCCAAAGCGGCCGAGGCGCCTGCCGATGCCGCCGACCGCATCAAGGCCGCTCTGCCGAAGGATAAGATCGACGAGCCCGAGGTCGGGCCAGTGGCCAGGGCGACGACATTCCTCGATCTCGAAATCAGCGACGGCAAGGGGGCTAAAATCGGTCAGGTCGAAGACCTTGCGCTCGACTTGCAGGAAAACTTCGTTGCATTCTTTGTCGTCGATCTGGACGATTTGCTCGGCGGCAAGCGCGTGGCATTGCCACTGGGAACGGTGCGCCTAACGGCGGGCGCCAAGCATCTGACCACG
>DASZPI010000568.1:0-7012 GCA_035550355.1 Pirellulales bacterium | reverse complement strand
CACCTACAAGAGACGCGGCGACAACGGGATCGGATCGATCAATGCTTTAGCCTGATGGGCGTCGAGAGCCAAGAAGAAACCTGCGAGGCGATGCAGGGACTCGTCAAGGAAGGACAAGAGATCATTGCCGCCGACGGCGATGCCGAGGTCAAGGATGCTGCATTGATCGCGGCGGCGCAGCGCGTCGAGCACTACGAAATCGCAGGCTACGGCTGTTGCCGAACTTTTGCCCATCAGCTTGGCCTGCACGAGGTCGAACAACTGCTGCAACAAACGCTCGACGAAGAAGCGCACGCCGACGAGTTGTTGACCGAGATCGCAGAAAGTTCGATCAATCATATGGCAGCGCACAACTGAACGGACTGCATCATCCCGAGCCTCCACGCGGCGTCGTCCGGACCATGGATTGAGGACCGGGCGACGCCGCTGCTTTCGGGTCCAATCCCTGACATCGGGAGTTACTGAGGCTTGCGCCTGGACGCCGATGCCAGGGTTGAAAGTCGGCGCAAGCAGCCAAATGCTACACACGCCATCGGGCATTGCACTTCTTGATTCTCGGGCTGTACAACAAGCTCGTGAAGGTTGCAGGACACGACCGAACCACGAGTTAAACGCTTCAAGTTCACACGGGGCCACGGCCATCCGATATGGTGGCCAAGTTCGCCCTCGGCTGAATGGCGCCGGCCGCTGCCCATGGCTTCGAGGGGCATCGCAGCGCAAAAGCGCCGTGTGTCGGCATGCCAGCACCTGACCATTACGGCCTTGTAATACCACATGCGTCATGTAGCACTCATGCAATCGGACTGGCGTTGCCATGTGCGACCGGATTCGGAACAATCCTCGCGTCTACGCAGCGGTTCGACTGCAGCGACGATCATCCGAGGGTCTATGCTCTTTGTCCGAACACACTGCCCAGCGGCATGGTTGTTCATGCTCGTCGCGCACGGGCTGCTCGTTGGCCGATCGAGCGCAAACGATGACCTGGTCGCGCTGCCGTTGCAGCAATCGATCACTGAGCTGCGCACCTCCAGCGCGGCGGGCACCAGCACAACGGTCGTCCTCGATACCGACAACCCGATCGGAATTTGGCACTCGGCGGTCGCGCTTGTCAGCCAGCGCTACCCTATCGAGCGCAACACGCCGCCTGCGTTGGTTGAAGGTCAGTGGCAAGTCGGAACACTGCAAACGTTCGCACTGATCGCTCCGGTGAGCATGGCATTCACTGCTCCCGAACGCCGCAGTTGGGTCGGCGTGACGATGCGGCCCAGCGGCACACGCTGGCTGCTCGAAGTCGTGGTCGTGGTTGAAACCCGAGCGTGTGCGCTGCACGACAGCCTCGACCGCGCGGATTGGCTGGTCGAAGGACACGATGTCGGCCTCGAGCAGCAGATCGCCCGACAGATTGAAGCCTTGACGAACATTGCCGGACCAGGCGCTTCGTCCGTGGCGTCCGAAGAAACAAGTTCGATCAAGACCTTTGCGTCGTTGCCTGACAAGGAACGCGTCAAAGGTCTTCGTGACGGCATCCTCGTCGACTACGCCAACTACTACTCGATCGGGAACCTCCTTGGGTTGACGGCGGCGTTCGGCATCGGCGCCGCGATGGCCAACACCGAAGCCGACGCACGACTATACGCAAGTTATCAGGAGCACATCGGCCATCAGTCCTGGTTACACAGTGACTTCAAAGTGTTCGGCAACGGCGGCATCGTGCTGCCGGCAATGGCGGGCGCGTTTGGGGCGGGTCTGCTCTTTGAGAATCGCCCGGCCGGCGGAGTCATCGAAGAGTTTGGCGAGCGCGGCGTGCGAGCCGCCTTGGTCGGCGGGCCTTCGATGCTGCTCATGCAATACGTGACCGGTGCAGGGCGGCCAGGCGAGCATCCTTGGGGCTCGCAATGGAAACCATTCAGCGACAACACCGGCGTCAGTGGCGATGCGTTCATCGGCGGCGTGCTCTTCATGAGCGCTGCGAAAATGACCGACCGTCCTGTAATGAAAACCGGGTTTTATGCACTATCGGTGCTGCCGGCACTTGGTCGTGTCAACGATGGCGCGCATTATCCGTCCGAGGCGTTCCTCGGCCTTTGCATGGCATTCGCCGCGGTCACGGCGGTCGATAAATCGTACCGCGGCGATACGAGCTCGTTCGTTGTGCCCTGGGCGCTAGGCAGCGCTCAAGGACTGGGGTTCGAGTTCAAGTACTAGCGGACACCGCCAACATTTATTGCTGACCCGAGCGCCTGGTGCCTTCGGTTGACGTCCGCGAGTCTCAGGCTGGAACCTGCAAAAGCCCTCGGCGCCTCGAACGCGGGAGACCGTTTGAGCTCGCTGCCATTGCGAATTCGCCTCTGAATATGGGACCGACCGGATGGCCCCCAGGCGCGTTTTCACAACGAGCTTAGCAAAACGTGCGAATCACTCGCTCGGCGTCGTTCGGCCAAGTAAAATCGCAGCGCGGTCCCAAACGAGCGCACGTGCCAAGGTTCGTGGTTGTCACCACGCGCACGACGCCCTGCCGGAGGTCTTGCATGACACACTCGTCGCGAAGGTCATTTCTGAAGCAATCGGTGCTGGGCGGCGCTTTGCTCGGCATGTCGCCGAAGAGCTACCGCTCGGTGTTTGCTGCCGAGCCGCCGAGCGAACGGGTGCGCGTCGGCATGATTGGCGTCGGCAACCAGGGCGGGCCGAAGAATAACATGAAGTATTTCTTGAACAACATCGTCGCGATGTGCGACCTGGACAAGAACTACCTGGCCGAAGCCGCCGCCTTCCTGCAAAAGGAGGCGGGCGCGACGGCTGTGATGACCGACGACTATCGACGTGTGCTCGATTCCAAAGAGATCGACGCCGTGGTCGTCACGGTGCCCGATCATTGGCATGCGATCATGACCATCGATGCGTGCAAAGCGGGCAAAGACGTGTATTGCGAAAAGCCTTTGACGCTGGTGATCGGCGAAGGCAAGCCGATGATCGAAGCAGCTCGCTATCACGGCCGCGTGGTGCAAACCGGCACGATGCAGCGTAGCGGCAAGGAGTTCAAGCTGGCCGTCGAGTTGCTACGCAAAGGCATTGTCGGCCGGGTGAAGACGGTGAACGTCACGCTTCCGAGCCCGAATTGGATTGCGCGCGCCGGCAAGCCGGTGCCCGACAGCGCTCCGCCCGAGGGATTCGACTACGATCGCTGGCTGGGGCCGGCCCCCGCGCGGCCGTACAACAAGAACCACGTCCACTACTTGTTTCGCTTCTATTGGGACTACAGCGGCGGCCAGCAAACGAATTTCGGCGCACATCATCTCGATATCGCGCAGTGGGGCCTTGGCATGGACGACAGCGGCCCGGTGAGTGTCGAAGGGACCGCGGTCTTCAATCCCCAGGGATGGTACGAGACGCCCGACACCACCGAGATCCGCTACCAGTATGCCAGCGGCATCACCATGACTTGCCGCCAGAAAATGGACACGAAGAGCCGCGATCAGGGGACCGAGTTCGTCGGCGAAAAGGGCAGCCTGTTCGTGTATCGCGGCGGCTTAGTGGCGAACCCGCCTGAGCTGCTCAAAGACGTTGATGTGCCGACGATCGTCAACTCGCAGGCGAACTTCGCCCACGTGCAGAACTTCTTCGATTGCGTGAAATCGCGGCAGGCCCCCGCGGCCGATATCTCGATCGGCCATCGCTCGGCAACCGTTTGCCATCTCGGCAACATTGCCGTACGTGCGGGAAAAAAGATTCAATGGGACCCGCACAGCGAGACGACCGTCGGCGATGCCGAAGTCGCGAAGTGGTTGACCAAAGAGTATCGCAGACCCTGGAGCCTGGGCTAATCGACTACGTGGTCGCAATGATGGCGTCGAAGCTGCCGCCGTCAATCTGCGGCACCACGACGGCGCTTGGCGTCGTGTGGTCGAAGCTACCGCATACGCTTGCCACCCGGCTTCGAGCAAACTCCTCGAATTCGGCCGCCGGCATCGGCTTTGCAAAGAAATAGCCTTGCGCATATCGACAGTTCAGCTCGTGCAGCATGGTGGCCTGGGCTTGCGTCTCAACTCCTTCGGCAACCATCACGATTTTTAGCTTCTCGGCCAAGATGGTCAGAACCTGGATCATCGCCACGGTATCCGTCGATTCCTCGACTCCGTCAAGAAACGATCGGTCGACCTTGAGCATGTCGATCGGGAACTGATGCACCGCGGCAAAGGTCGAGTTGCCGGTGCCAAAGTCATCGACGGCTAGGTGCACGCCCAACTCGCGAATGGCGCGCATCGCTTCGATCGCACTCACTGCATTGCTGTTGAAGGCGACTTCGGTGATCTCAAGTTGCAGACGTTCCGGCGGCAGTCCCGTGGTGGTCAAAGCCTGCCGAATATCGGTGTAAAGTGTGGACTTTGCGAACTGTTTTCGCGACAAATTGATGCTAACCGAACCCGGCGCTTTGGCGCCAAGGTTGTCGATCCACCGCGTCATTTGCTGGCAGCCGGCCCGCAGCACCCACTCGCCGAGCAAGTGGATCAAATCGCATTCTTCCGCGACCGGAATGAACTCGGCGGGGCTGATCAATCCTTCGGTTGGATGCGACCAGCGCAGCAGCGCTTCGACACAGCAAATCTCTCCGTTGTCGAGCGAAACGATCGGCTGAAAGGCGAGCCAGAGCTGATCGGTCCCAATCGCCTTGCGCAAATCGTTCTCGAGCTGCAAGCGGCGTTGAATGCCGCGGCGCATCGAGTCATCGAACACCACGTACCGCGCCTTGCCCAGCCGCTTGGCTTCGTACATTGCCGTGTCGGCATCGCGCAGCAGCTCGTCGGCACCGGTATAGTTTGGCGATCCGCAGACGACGCCTACGCTGGCGGTTGAATGCACCTCGTGAGCGCCGAGCTGATACGGCTTCGAAAGCACGGTCAGCAAGCGTTCGGCGACAATGTGAATGTCTTCGGGAGCGGCAAGATCGTCGAGCAGCACGACGAACTCATCGCCCCCTAGTCGGGCCGTCGTGTGGCCTAGTGCACAGCGGCTCACCGAGTCGACCGAGCGAATGTTGTTGCGCAACCGGTCGGCAATCTCGCGCAGCAGCGAGTCCCCCACGTCATGTCCCAGGCTATCGTTGATGATCTTGAATCGGTCGAAATCGATGAACATCACTGCATAGTGATATTCGGCGCCGCGCGCGGCGCGGGCCATCATGTGCTGTAGCCGATCGAGCAGCAGCGCCCGATTCGGCAGGCTGGTCAGCTTGTCGAGCAATGCCGCGCTGATCAGCTGTTCTTCGAATTCTTTGAGCGCGGTCATGTCCGACAGCGAGCCAGCCATGCGTCGCGCGATTCCATGCTCGGATTTTGTCGCCTCGCCACGCAGCCGCACCCAGCGAGGGGACTGTTCGCTCGTCATCAGTCGGCAGGTCACGTCGAACGGCACGGCATAATCGAGGTGCGACTGCAATGCCGCCAGCGTGTTTTCGCGGTCGTCGGGATGGATCAGCTGCTTCCAGTCGATCGCCGCCGACGCCTCGTAGGCGAGCAACTGTTTGAAGCGCGGCGAATAATACGTTTGATCGGTCTCCAGATTCCAATCCCAAATTCCGTCGGATGATCCCCGGACGGCAAGCTCGAATCGCTCCTGGCTTTCGCGCAGCTCCTTCGAGACACGTTCCGCCGCCTTCGATCGCTCGTATGCCGCTTGTGCAAAGTGAATGGCTAGCCCTAGGACCGCGGCAAATAGCAACCCGCAGCCGAGCACGCTGACCGGCAGGCGGCTCCGCCGAGCAGCGGCAGCCTCGGGAGTCAGTCGCAAGCGAACGCGCCAATGAATGCCTCCACGGTCGAGCGTTGATTCGCGCCAACGCAGCTTCGCCCCGCCAGCGGCTTGCGATCGAAACAAGGTCTGCGATTCGTCGGCAATCGCCACCTGGTAACCGGCCACCAGCTCCTCGCGCGCCAAATCCGAAACGAGTTGCGGGATATCGAATGTGGCCACGCAGCAGCCTTCGAACTCCGCATCGCGGAAAATGGGAGAGACAATTTGAGCGACCAGTTGATCGTCAACGCGTGTGCATGCTCCGGTGATTACCGTATGGCGGGTTTCGCGCGCCAGCCGCAAGGCCTGTGCATTCTCTCCCTCGCGGCCGGACAAGTTGTCGGTGCGGTCGGGATTCTGACGACGCGCGACGAGCCAAGCCACCTCGCCGTCAGGATTGATCCAAGCAATTGATTGGAAATCAGCGAAATACTTCAGCGAGAGCGCCGCTTCAGCCTCCCAATGCTCGAGGGCCGGCTGCCCGGCCACCGACCAGCGATGGGCCATGCGCTCCATACTCTGCACGCGCGATGTCAGTCGCTGCGAAATGTGGGCCGTCAGCTTGTCGGCGCGCGCCTGCGAGATTTGGTTCAACCGCTGGTCGTCATCGACATAGAGCGCTTGGCAAAGCGCAAGGGCCGCCGTCGCCGCTCCGAACGCGACCGGTAGCGGCAGCCATTGCGGAATGCGCGGCGACCAATTGCGAGCGTGAACCAGTGCCAGGCCAACGATCGTGGTCCCGACCAACGAAAACGCCAGCGCGGTATGCACCGCCATCCCCGAACTCCCGCCCCAGCCGTACGAAGCTTCAAATCCGAGGAAATAGCCAAATGCCGCTACCGCGCCGCTAGCAAACACGATCGAGCCACCCAGGCACTCGAACAAGGGTTGCAAGCGGAACCCACGGCGAATGCTCAGCGATACGACACTCAAACCCGATAGCAAAAAGCAAATCGCGGTCGTCGCGGCGATCCGGCCGAACGAATGAGGATCGGCGATCCGCCAATCCAAGTACTTTGAGTTGCCCGCCCCGAACCAGAGCGCGACCAAATCGCAGCCCAGCGGCACTACGGCAATGATTGCGATGATTGCCCCTAAGAAGCCGGGCAGCCAAAGCGGCTCGCGACTTAGCAAGACAATCGCCATGCCAAGCCAGAACAGCAATAGCGCGGTGTTGTAGTGCATCATCGGCGCCCCAGGCAGCACCTGCACCAACACCAGCGTA
>DASZPI010000567.1:0-6569 GCA_035550355.1 Pirellulales bacterium | reverse complement strand
ATTTGGTCAGCGGCTCGTCCTTGATCGACTGAAATTGCTCGAACTCGTGTCCGCAAGCGTCGCAGATGTAGTCGTAGGTAGGCATGAGCGGGGTCGAAATTCAGGACTCGGGATTTGGATTAGGCACGGTCGATGCGGGTTAACCGGCCGCGGTGCTGACGATTACTTGCGCAGGGCGCAGCACGCGGTCGTGCACCTGGTAGCCATCCTGGGCCACCACCAGCACCGTGTTCGCCGGATACTCGCTGCTCGGCTGCTGAGCGATTGCCTGGTGCAGGTTCGGATCGAAGGGCTTGTGCAAGGCCGCGATCCGCGTGCAATTGTATTTCGCCAACACGGCTTCAAGCTGCTGGCCGACCATCTTGAAACCCTCGACCACGGGCGACTCGGCATGGTGCTTGTCGGCCGATTGAATCGCGCGCTGCACGTTGTCGATCACCGGCAGCAAGTCGCCCAAGAGTGGCACGAGCGCGTACTTGCGCTCGTCGTCCATCTCGCGGCGCAGGCGCTTGCGCATGTTCTCGGCCTCGGCCTGGGCCCGCAGGGCACGGTCCTTGGCGTCGGCCACCTCGGAGCGCAGCCGCAGCACTTCCTGGTTGATCGTGTCCTCGGCGGTCGAAGCAGCGTCGGTTTCGTTATTGGTTGTGTCGTTCATTGGTCACCTACCATGATCATTCATCGCTTTCGGTGGCTGCGCTCTCTTCGGGGACGAAGTAGTCTTTGAGCTTTTCGAAGAAGCTCTTCTGTTCGGGAGCGACGTTCGCCTTCTCTTCCTTCGCCAGCTCGCGCAACAGTTCTTTCTGCTTGGCGGTCAGGTGTTTGGGCACCTCGAGAAATACCTGCACCAAGAGATCGCCGGTGCCGCGGCGGCGCGGGTCGGGCATCCCTCGGCCGCGCAGCTTGAACAGATCGCCCGATTGTGTGCCGGCGGGAATCTTCAAGGGCTCGGTGCCAGCGAGCGTGGGCACGTCGACCGTCGTGCCCAGGGCCGCTTGCGAGTAGCTGAGCGGCATGCGGCAGATCAGGTTCATGCCGTCGCGCTTGAACAGTGGGTGTTCTCTGACGCTGATGAACACGTAGCAATCGCCCGGCGGGCCGCCGTTGGGGCTGGCGTCGCCTTCGCCGGCGATCCGCATCCGCGTTTGCCCGTCGACCCCCGCGGGAATGGTGATCTCGCGGGTCACTCGGTCCTCGACCACACCGTGCCCGTCGCAAGCATCGCAGGGGGTCTTCACCACCGTGCCTGCGCCGTGACATGCCGGGCAGGTGGTCTGCACGCGGAAGATGCCCGACGACTGAATCACCTGCCCGTGGCCGCCGCAGTACTTGCACGTTTCGGGCTTCGTGCCTGGCCGCGCCCCGCTGCCTTCGCACTGCTCGCAGCGGCGATGGCGCGTGAAGGCAATCTCTTTGGTGATGCCGCGTGCCGCTTCCAGCAAGTCGAGCGTGATGTCGCAGCGAACGTCGCCCCCTTTGCTCACGCGCCGGCCGCCCCGTCCTCGACCACCGCCGAACAAGTCGCCGAACATGCCATCGCCGAACAGATCGCCGAAGGCCTGGAAGATGTCGTTGACGTCGGTGAAGTGCGCGCCGCCGCTGGGGCCGTCGACCCCCGCGTGGCCGAACCGGTCGTAGCGCGAGCGCTTGTCGCCGTCGCTGAGCACCTCGTACGCCTCGGCCGCCTCTTTGAACAGCCGGACCGCCTCTTCGTCGCCGGGGTTTTTGTCGGGATGGTGCTTGATGGCCAGCTTGCGATACGACGCGGCGATCTCGGTCTCGGTAGCGGTCCGAGTGACGCCGAGCACTTCGTAGTAATCGCGTTTAGCGGGCATGGCGGGGGCGGACATGGGGTGGAAACGTCATTCGAATTGTAGGCCGAAGTGGCAAGAATGACGAATGTCGAAATCCGAATGACGAATCAATAACGAAGCCCGAATAACGAATGCACCGATTTCATTCGTCATTCATTATTCGGACTTCTTTCGTCACTCGAACTTCGTCATTCGTCATTTGCAAAACGGGCCGCCTTCGGTGAAGAAGGCGGCCCGTTGAATCGTTCAACTTTACCGACCCGCGTCGCTAGCGAATGCTGCCTTCGATGCGGGTCTTTTTCTTGTCCTCTTTGTCGAGGTTCGTCACCAGCGCTTCGGTCGTCAGCATCAACGCCGAGATGCTTGCCGCGTTCGACAGCGCGCTGCGCACGACCTTCAGCGGGTCGATGATGCCGGCCTTGAACATGTCGACATACTCGCCCCGGTTGGCGTCGTAGCCGGTGTTTGTCGGCTTGCGGCTGACTTCGTCGGCAATCACGCTGCCGTCGATGCCGCAATTGTCGACGATCTGCTTCAGCGGCGACGCGAGCGAGTGCAGCACGATATCGACGCCGATCTTCTCGTCGCCCTTGGCCGAGCCGCGGGCCTTTTCGACCACTTCGCGGCAGCGCACCAGCGCCACCCCGCCGCCGGGCAGGATGCCTTCCTCGACCGCAGCCCGGGTGGCGTGCAGAGCGTCCTCGATGCGGGCCTTGGTCTGCTTCATGTCGGCTTCGCTGCTCGCGCCGACCGAAATGACCGCCACGCCGCCGGTGAGCTTTGCCAACCGCTCGTCGAACTTCTCCTTGTCGTACTCGCTCTCGGTCTGCTCGCGTTGGTTGCGAATCTGCTGAATGCGGGCCTGAATCTCCTGCGGCTTGCCCGCGCCCTGGACGATGATCGTGTCGTTCTTATCGACCGTGATCTGCTTGGCGCGACCCAAGTGCTCGAGGCCCAGGTTTTCGAGCTTCATCCCCAGGTCCTCGCTGATCAGCGTGCCGCCGGTGAGCGTGGCGATGTCGCCGAGCATTGCCTTGCGGCGATCGCCGAACCCGGGCGCCTTGACCGCGCACACGTTCAACACGCCGCGCAGCTTATTGACCACCAGCGCCGTCAGCGCCTCGCCCTCGACATCCTCGGCGATGATCAACAACGGCTTGCCGCCTTGCGCGGTCTTCTCGAGCACGGGGATCAGCTCGCGCAGGTTGGCGATCTTCTTCTCGTGGATCAGGATGTAGGCGTCTTCGAGCAGGCAGTCCATCTCGGCCGGACGATTGATGAAGTACGGCGACAAGTAGCCCTTGTCGAACTGCATGCCTTCGACAAACTCGACCTCGGTCTTGGTGCCCTTGCCTTCTTCGACTGTGATCACGCCGTCTTTGCCGACCTTTTCCATCGCGTCGGCCAGCAGGTCGCCGATCTCGCGGTCATTGTTGGCGCTGATGGCGCCAACCTGGGCGATCTCTTCCTTGCTGCTCACGGGCTTGGCCATCGAGCGCAGGTGCTCGATTGCCGCTTCGACCGCCCGCTCGATGCCGCGGCGCACCGCCATGGGGTTGCTGCCAGCGGCGATGTTGCGCGTGCCTTCCTTGAAAATGGCGCGGGCCAGCACGGTCGCGGTCGTGGTGCCGTCGCCGGCGATGTCGCTGGTCTTCGAGGCGACTTCGTTGACGAGCTTGGCGCCCATGTTCTCGAAGCGGTCTTCGAGATCGATTTCTTTACTGACGGTGACGCCGTCCTTGGTGACCGTGGGGCCGCCGAACGATTTATTGATGATCACGTTGCGCCCGGTGGGGCCCATGGTGACCGCGACGGCGCTGGCCAGCTTTTCGACGCCCTTGAGCATCTTGGCCCGCGCCTGGTCTTCGAAGAGGAGTTGCTTTGCCACGATGGATGGTCCTTACGTTTCGATGTTCGATGAGGGAACGTTAGCCCCCCGGCGACTCGCCGGGGGCTAAAGGTAAATTGCGGGTTAGCCGACGATCTTCGCCAGAATGTCGGTCTCGCGGAGGATCTTCACGTCGCGGCCGTCGACGTCGACTTCCATGCCGCTGTACTTGCCGTAGATCACTTCGTCGCCGACCTTGACGCTCAGCGTGCCGCGCTCGCCGCTGTCGAGCATCTTGCCGGGGCCGACCGAAATGACCTTGCCGCGTTGCGGCTTTTCCTTGGCGGTGTCGGGGAGCACGATGCCGCCGGCGGTCACTTCTTCCGCCTCGGCCGGCTCGACCACAACGCGATCATCCAGGGGACGCAGATTCAACTTGGCCATGATTCGTATTTTCCTAACTAAGAGTTTGTGATGAATGATGCTTTAGCCCCCGGCGAGTTGCCGGGGGCTAACGGGGTGATTACATCATGCCGCCCATGCCGCCCATGCCACCCATGCCGCCCATGTCCATGCCACCCATACCGCCCATGCCGCCGCCGTGGTCGTGGCCGGCGTGGTGATCGTCATCCTCGTCTTCCTTCGGGATGTCGGTCACGAGGCTCTCGGTGGTGAGCAGCAGGCTGGCGACGCTCGCCGCATTTTGCAGGGCGATGCGCACCACCTTGGCCGGGTCGATGATGCCGCGGGCCACGAGGTCGGTGTACTCGTCCTTGTCGGCGTCGTAGCCCTCGTTCTTACCCTTGAGCTGGCGGACGCGATTGACGACCACCGCGCCGTCGTTGCCGGCGTTGTCGGCAATGCAGCGCAGCGGATACTCGCAGACGTTGCGGATGATCTTGCCGCCGAGCGCTTCGTCTCCCTTGAGCTCGAGCTTGTCGACCGCCTTCTCGCAGCGGATCAGCGCGACGCCGCCGCCGGGGACGATGCCTTCTTCCAGCGCCGCCTGCGTGGCCGCCTTGGCGTCTTCGAGCAGGTACTTGCGCTCTTTCATCTCGCTTTCGGTCGCAGCGCCGCAGTTGATCTGCGCGACGCCGCCAGCAAGCTTCGCCAGCCGCTCTTGCAGCTTCTCGCGATCGTATTCGCTGTCGGTCACGCCGATCTCGCGGCGAATCTGCTCGACGCGGCCGTCGATGTCGGCCTTCTTGCCGGCGCCGCTGACCATCGTCGTGTTCTCGCTGGTGATGTGAATCTTCTTGCAGCGGCCCAGGTCGCTGAGCTTCACGGCCTCGAGCTGGATGCCCAGATCCTTGAAGATCGCCGTGCCGCCGGTCAGCGCGGCCAAATCGCCGAGCATTGCCTTGCGGCGGTCGCCGTAGCCGGGCGCCTTGACCGCACACACTTGCAGGATGCCGCGCATCTTGTTCACGACCAAGGTCGCCAGGGCCTCGCCTTCCACGTCCTCGGCAATGATCAACAGCGGCTTGCCAGCCTTGCTAATCGCCTCGAGCAGCGGCACCAGGTTCTTGGCGTTCGAGATCTTCTCTTCGTACAACAGGACGTACGGATTCTCGAGCTCGACGGTCTGCTGTTCCTGGTTGGTGACAAAGTGCGGCGAGAGGAATCCGCGGTCGAACTCCATCCCTTCGACCACCTCGACCGTGGTTTCCGATTGCTTGCCTTCTTCGACCGTGATCACGCCGTCCTTGCCGACCTTCATGAACGCTTCGGCCAACACATCGCCGATCGTCGGGTCGTTGTTGCCGGCGATCGTGGCGACTTGCTTGATTTCGTTGCGGCTCTTTTCGTTGATCGGGGTCGACAACTTGCCGATCGCTTCGACCACGGCGGCGGTGGCTTTGTTGATGCCGCGCGACAGCGCCATCGGGTCGGCGCCGGCGGCGATCATTTTCAACCCTTCGCGGAAGATCGCCTCGGCCAGCACGGTGGCGGTCGTCGTGCCGTCGCCGGCCACATCGTTGGTCTTGCTGGCAGCCTCTTTCACGAGCTGGGCACCCAGGTTCTCGAACGGGTCGTCGAGCTCGATGTCCTCGGCCACGGTCACGCCGTCCTTGGTCACCTTCGGCGAGCCCCAACCCTTGTCGAGCACGGCGTTGCGGCCGCGCGGGCCCAGCGTGCTGCGGACCGCCTTGGCCAGCTTCGAGGCGCCGGCCAATAGCGGCTGACGTGCCTCGTCGTCGAATACCATCTGCTTTGCCACAGTATTTACTCCTGAGTACTAACCTGTTTCGCGAACGATTGGTTTGGTCGGTGGACGCTGCCGACTTCAATGTCACCCAAAATGGCAGCGCAGTCGGGCGTGTGCGGCAACCAAAGCAACGCCTGTACCGGTTCCGAGTAATTGAATCGCAAGTGCAATGACACGAATAATTTGCGATTCGTGGCGGCTCATAGCCGGCGGTTCGACGGTCAGAATCTAGATGCCATTCTGGCAGGCCACGCGCGGACACAGATGTCGAACGAGACATCTTGCCCCGAGAACCCCGGTTGCGATACAGTTCGCCCCGGCAATGGACTTACGAAGAAAGCGAGGAGTCGGCCATGAGTTTTGGGTCGTTTTTGGCGGGTTTGGCCATCGGCGGCGTCTCGGTCTTCGGCTCGTTGAGCTATCACTTCGTCCGCACCAGCGACGGGGTCGAGTTCGTGCCCAAAGCCTCGCCGACGTTCGCCGAAACGTATCTCGATGTGCGCAACTTTGTCGCGTCGGACTGGACCGGCCACAAAACGCTGGCAGCAGCGATCGTTAAGGCCAAAAAAGATCACATCTTCCAGCCATCGGTGCAGACGACCGCTGCGCAGGCGATCGCCCCGGTCATGCCGCAGCTACCGGCGGGTTTCGAAAACCCCGATGCGGCCACCGCGAATGTCGCCCGCTCGTTCGGTCCGCTGGGTTCGCTGTCGACCCGGTA
>DASZPI010000566.1:0-2287 GCA_035550355.1 Pirellulales bacterium | reverse complement strand
GAAGCGGGCGGGCCGCCGGAACTTGATCTGGCGAACCTGTAAGCCGCCGCGCGGGTTTTGCAAACGTGGAGTATTGGACGGGCGGAGTCATGGAGTGATGCGGCGGACCGCCAATTCAACACTCCGTCCATCTGCCACTCCATCGCTTCTGACCGAACATGCGCGACCGCGAGCTCATCATCGGCGTGACCGGAGGCATTGCGGCGTATAAAACCGCGGCCTTGGTAAGCCGCTTGGTGCAGGCGGGGGCGAAGATCTCGGTCGTGATGACCCAGGCTGCCGAGCGCTTTGTCGGACCGGCCACATTCGCAGCGCTCACCGGCCGGCCGACGTACCGCGAGATGTTCGACGCGACCGAGTTTCCGCTCGGTGCGCATATCGGCTTGGCGACGCGCGCCGAACTGCTGTGCGTGGCGCCGGCGACCGCCGATTTCCTCGCCCAAGCGGCTCACGGTCTGGCGCACGATCTGTTGAGCACCTTGATGCTTTCGTTCACCGGCCGCGTGCTGATGGCGCCTGCGATGAACACGCAAATGTGGGCCAAGCCGGCCGTCCAACGCAATGTCGATCAACTGCGACACGACGGCATTCAGATCGTCGATCCCGAGCAAGGCTGGTTGAGTTGCCGGCAAGTCGGCGCGGGACGAATGGCCGAGCCAGACGCAATCTTCGCAGCAATCGAGCAGGCGCTGCTCGAGTCGCAAGCCGGGAGTCACGGGTCGGGACGCCCGCATCATCGCCCGAATCCCGACTCCTGAATCCTGGCTCGCTTGCCATGTCGCGCATCCTGATCACCTCCGGTCCGACACGGCAGTATCTCGATCCGGTTCGCTACCTGACGAACGCGTCGAGCGGACGAATGGGGCAGGCGCTCGCGCAGGCGGCAATCGATCGAGGACACGAGGTGATCATCGTCAGCGGTCCGGTTGAAGTGACCTATCCCGCAGCCGCCGAGGTCGTCTCGGTCGTATCGACCGAAGAGATGCTGGAGGCCTGCCAGCGCGTGTTCCCTAACTGCGACGGCATGATCGGCGTGGCCGCGCCATGCGATTACCGGCCGCGCAAAATCGCTTCCGGCAAGATCGCCAAGACCGGCGAGCCGCTGCTGCTGGAGTTGATCGAAACTCCCGACGTCGTCGCAACGCTCGGTGCGGTGAAGACGCACCAATGGCTCGTCGGCTTTGCCCTGGAAACCGACGACCATCGGCTGCGGGCCCTGGCGAAGCTTGAGAAGAAGTGTTGCGACCTGATGGCCGTCAACGGCGCTGAAGCCATGAATGCCGTCGACACGCTGCTGGAAATCATCGACCCCAAAGGGACCGTGCTCGATCGGCTCGCCGGCTCGAAGATCGAGGTTGCGGCGCGGCTCTGGGCTGTGATCGAAGATCGTCTGATCGGCAACCGCCGGCCATGAGCATCACGGCATATCGGTCGCCGGAGTTTCTGGCGGCAATTGCTCGACGTAGGCCTCGCCGCGCTTGAAGCATGCGAGCCGCTGTTCATTCTCGCGCTGATCGCGGTCCTTGGCCGGTTGCGACATCGCCATCGCTTTGGTTTGCCATTTGACGGCGTCGTCGAACTTTCCCAACTCGGCGTACGCCGCAGCGAGCGTCGCGATCGGCTTCCATTCGTTCCAGTGCGAAAGTTCGCAGGCGCGCTGGGCGAGTTCCTTGGCTCGCTTGCCGTCGCGCAATTGCGGCCAGGGACTGGTCGCCAACACCCGCGCCCAACCGTTGTAGCTGGACCATTCACGCGGCGAAATCTTCATCGCCTTTTCAAAGTCGGCGATCGCCGCCGGATAATCGCCGCGGCGGACGTACAATCGGCCGCGGTTGGCATAGGCGCCGCCCATTTTGGGATCGAGCCGAATCGCTTCGTTCAAATCGGCCAAAGCCTTGTCGAGCTCGTCGCGATCGAACCAGTTTGCCCCACGATTGTTGTACGCCAGCGCATTGTTGGGATCGACGCGCAGCACTTCGGTCAACGCTTCGTCCGCCCGTTCGTATTGTCCTTCGGCGTTCAGCGTCGCGCCGCGATCGTTGTAGGCCACCAGGTTCGAGGGATCCAAACGGATTGCTTCGGTGAAATCGGCCAGCGCGTCGTCGTACTTGTGCACCATGAATCGCGACTTGCCGCGCAGCAAAAAGTAACTCGAGTTGGCTGGCTCGAGCGCGATGGCCTCGTCGAAGTCGCGCCCGGCGTTGACGAACTCGCCCTTGGCCAGCCAGCTCACCCCGCGCAGCGCGTAGACCACTGCCTTGCCGCTGCCGACGCTGGGCAGCAGTTG
>DASZPI010000565.1:0-3966 GCA_035550355.1 Pirellulales bacterium | reverse complement strand
ATTCGGCTCGATAAAGCCGAGAACGATTCGTTTGTCGGCCTGGCAATACTGCCGGTTGTAGAACACCGGCTGGCCATCTTCGCCTACGCCCGCCTGTTCGAGCGACTGCCGGTCGTGCGCGTCGTGATTGACAATCTGGTAGCGCTGGGCAACCTTGGCGCCGCACATCGCCGCCAACTCGGCAGGCGTGTTGGCGCGGTGCGAGCCGGTGCCATTCACGATCACGAAATGATCCGCCGGTACGTGGCCGAGCTCGGCGAACAGCCATGGCAGCAAGCGCTCCGTCGGCAGCGGGCGTGTAATATCGGGAATGACCACCGCAACTTGGTCTGAGGCCAGGATCGTTTCCCGAAGTGGCCGGCAACCGATCGGGTTGCGCACCGCCTGCTCGAATGCGACCGCCTCATCGGCCAGGCCTGGCAGAAATCTCGGCTCAATCACCGTGACGTTCGTCGCATCGAGCTCGAGTTCGAGCCGCTCGTTGCCGTAGGGCAGGTAAGTTTTCATACAAGCGGTCGTATCGGTTTGCCTCGCGAGGTGCATGACCAGCGGCGGTCGAGCGAGGCTCGCTGTGGGTGCGTGGTCGTAGCCGTCGACGGTTTTCGGGCTGTGTGTCCCGCCATCGTAGCCGTCAGCCAGCCCACATTCATCCACTCCGATGGTCAACCGAACAGGCGAAGTGTCGTTGACCGTCGGTGGAACCCGTTTTTCCGAGCATCGCGACGTGGTTAGAATGGCGTGCATCACCTATTTACTTGAGAAGCCAATGACTCGAAAACTTTCGCGACGTGACTTTGTTGAAAACGCGCTGATCGCGACCGCGGCGACGCTGGCAGCCGGCGCCCCCCGAGCCTGCAACGCGGCCGACACTTCGCCATCGCCTGCCAAAGTCGGGCCAAACGACAAGCTGCGAGTGGCCGTGATCGGCGTGAACGGGCAGGGTGGAAAACATGCCGGTGAATGGTTGAACAATCCTGACGTCGACCTGGTGGCGATTTGTGATTGCGATCCCAATGCGTTTGCCAAGCGAGCGAGCCTGTTCAAAGGCCTCGCCCATTCGCCGAAGTACGTGCAGGATGTTCGCAAACTACTCGAAGACAAAAATATTGACGCCGTTTCAATCGCGACGCCCAATCACTGGCACGCGCTGATGGCCGTGTGGGCGATGCAGGCCGGCAAGGATGTGTACGTCGAGAAGCCGTGCAGCCACAACGTTCACGAAGGCCGCGTGATCACGCAGTGGGCGCGGAAGCTGGGTCGCATGTGCCAAATGGGCGTGCAAAGCCGCAGCATGACCGGCATGCGGCAGACGCTCGAATTCATCCATAGCGGAAAGCTCGGCAAGATTCATACAGCGCACGCCCTGTGCTACGGCCAGCGCAAGAGCATCGGGCTGGTCGATACCCCGGCGCCGATTCCTGACGGGATGGACTTCGACCTGTGGTGCGGCCCGGCCCCGAAGGTCGTGCCGACGCGGATGCGTTTGCACTACGACTGGCACTGGGTGGGCGTGACGGGCAACGGCGACCTGGGCAACCAGAATCCGCACGAGCTGGACAAGGCCCGCTGGGGACTCGGCAAGCAAGAGCTGCCCAAGCGCGTCGTCAGCACCGGCGGCCGGCTCGGTTACGTCGACAACGGCGACGTGGCCAACAGCCAGGTTACCATCTACCAATGGGACGACGCACTGCTGATCTCCGATGTTCGCGGGCTGCCGATCCATACGCCGGTCACCTATGGCCTCAACGGCGGACCATTTAAAGGAGCCGTGAACATCTGGTACGGCACCGAAGGTTACGCGGTCGGCCCGAATTACACGTCGGGCGTCGCATTCGATTACGACGGCAACGAGCTCGGCAAATGGAGCGGTGGCGATTACCAGGCGCACTTCGCCAACTTCGTCTCGGCAATTCGCAGCCGGAATCACAAGGACTTGCACCTCGACATCGAGGACGGCCATTTGTCGAGCGCCTTGGCGCACCTGGGCAATGTCTCGTGGCGCTTGGGAAAAGCGGTCCCGCTCGGATCGCGGCCGAGCTTGCTTGCCGAGAACGCGCACGTTGCTGCCACGCTGACGAGCTTCGAGGACCACCTGCGCGAGAACAACGTCGATTTCAACGCCACGAAGTTCTATGTCGGGCAAGAGCTCACGATCGATCCCAAGACCGAGCTCTCGACCGACGCCGCCGCCAACGAGCTGTTCACGCGCCAATACCGCCGCGGCTTCGAATTGCCCGATGCTGCAACGACGTAGGCCGACACGGTGCTACGCGAGGATGTCTGCCACTTCGCAATTAGGGATTCGAATGACGCCCGTCCAGCAATCCAATCGTCGCACGTTCCTTCAACAAGCCGGCGCCGCGCTGGCGACCGTCGCTGCTTGCTCGCGCGCTGAGGCCGGCACGAAGAATAAAACCATTGTGCTCCAGTCGGCCTGGGCTACGCACAACATCGGCGACATCGGACATACGCCGGGCACGCTGCGCGTGCTCGAACAACATCTGCCGGACGTGCGGGTGGTCCTTTGGGCAATGAAGCTCGACGAACGCGTGACGGCGATGCTGCACGCCCGTTTTCCACAAGTCGAGATCATCCAAGGCAGCCTCACTGGCAAGTCCGATTCGGATGAGAAACTGCGCGAGGCCATCCGCAGTTCCGACCTGTTCATCCGCAATTCCGGCATGGGCCAGGACACAAGCTTCATGCAGTTCTGCCAAAACAACGGCAAGCGTTACGGGCTGTTCGGCCAGTCCTACTTCCCCGACATGGTCGAAGGCAACGGCGCGGACGAGCGCATCGCGCTGCTCAACAGCGCGGCGTTTCTCTACACCCGCGAGACCAAGACGCTGGGCATTCTCAAAAGTGCGGGGGTGAAGACGCCGGTGCTGGAGTTCGGGCCCGATGGCTGCTTCGGCATCGACGTCCGCGACGACGAGCGCGGGCTCGCCACGATGAAGGCACTCGGGCTCGAAGATCGCAAGTTCATCACCATCCAACTGCGGACGCACACTCCCTCGCATCCCGGCGTCGATGACAAACGCCCGCAAAAGTTGAACCCGCTGCACCCGACGCCGCAAATGATCGCCGACGACGAGCGCCGCGCGGCAAAGTATTGCGACCTGATCACGCGCTGGGTGAACAAGACCGGGCACAAGGTGCTCATCGCGCCCGAGGTAAAAAAAGAGATGGAGCACAACAAGCGCTTCATCTTCGACCGGCTGCCGCCGGACATTCAGCGGCACGTCGTGAACCTGGAGTACTTCTGGAATGCCGACGAAGCGGCGTCGGTCTTCGCCCGCGCACACACCGTCGTCTGCCACGAACCGCATTCGCCGATCATCGCGCTTGCGAATGGCACGCCGATCATCCACACCTACTCGGAGTTCCACTCGCCGAAATGCTGGATGTTCAAGGACATCGGCCTGGGCCAGTGGCTGCTCGAGATGGACGAGACACCGGCCGAGAAGATGGCCGACACGCTATTTGCGATCGACGCCGATTACGCGGGCGCACAGGCCAAGGTGCAGCAGGCGATGGCCTATGTGCATCACTGCTTTGGACGCTCGATGCAGGTGGTGAAAAAGCTGATCGAAGCCTGATACACTCGTTGTTTGCAGGCCTGTTACGGGATGGCTGTCGGCGATCGGCCGAGCGTCGGCCCGTGTGAAATGTTTCTCAACCAGGAGTTCTACAAGTGTCCGCATCTCGGCAAGCATCGCGTCGTCAGTTCCTCCAAGGCATCGCCGCGCTGGGGACCACGAGCATTCTGTTATCGTCATCGAAGCGCGCCGCTGGCTTTGCGTCGCCGAGCGGGCGACCGGTGTTTGCCACCATTGGACTGCGCAACCAAGGCTGGACGATTACGAACAAGTCGTTCGCCTTTGCCGATTTCGCCGCGCTGGCCGATGTCGATTCACGCGTGCTGGGCGAGAACCTCGAGAAGGTTGAGAACAAACAGGGCAAGAA
>DASZPI010000564.1:0-5042 GCA_035550355.1 Pirellulales bacterium | reverse complement strand
TTCGGAATTGATGACGCGGACTTTATAATCGACCAGGTGCATGTCGGCCAAGCTGGGATACGCCCCGGCCAAGGCCTTGCGCAGCGCGGCATCGAGCGCGTTGACCGGACCGTCGCCCTCGGCCACCTCGTGCCGCACCTGCTCGCCAATCCGCAGCTTGACGGTTGCTTCCGTTGTCAGGTGCGTCTGGTCTGCTCGTGCGTCGCCGTCGGCCTCGACCGTCACGTGATAATTCATGCGTTCGAAATGCGGCTTGAAGGTGCCGGCACATTGACGAACGAGCAGCTCGAACGATGCTTGGGCTGCTTCGAACTGGTAGCCTTCGTTCTCGAGTGCCACCACGCGTGCCAGGATTTTGTCCATCAGCGCGCGATCGCCTTGCAGGTGGTGCTTGGCCGTCAGGGCCTCGATATTCGACCGCCCCGATAGCTCGCTGACCAGCACACGGCGCTCGTTGCCCACCCGCTCGGGAGCGATGTGCTCGTAGCTGCTCGCGGCGCGGTTCACGGCGTGCACGTGCATCCCCCCTTTGTGCGCGAAAGCGCTGGGGCCAACGAACGGCTGGTTGTTGCGATGGTTCAGGTTGGCCAATTCGTACACAAACCGCGACACGTCGGTGAGCTTTTCGACGCTGCCGGGTAGGAGCACCTCGTAGCCACGTTTTTTCAAGGCGAGATTTGCGACGACGCTCACCAGGTCGGCATTGCCGCAGCGTTCGCCCAGGCCGTTGATCGTGCCTTGCACTTGCACCGCGCCGGCATCGACCGCCGCCAAGGAGTTGGCCACCGCCAGCTCGCAATCGTTGTGGCAGTGAATGCCGACCGGCACGTTGAGCGACTCGACCGCCGTGCGGGTGATCTCGGCAATTTCTTCGGGCAAGGTGCCGCCGTTGGTGTCGCAGAGGACGATGATCGAGGCGCCTGCCTCGGCTGCGGCGCGCACCGTGCGCAGCGCGTAGTCGCGATTGGCCTTGAAGCCGTCGAAGAAATGCTCGGCGTCGTAGATACACTGGCGCCGCTCGGCACGGAAAAACGCGATGGTCTCAGCGATCATCGCCAGGTTTTCATCCAGGGAAACGCGCAGCACCTCGGTGGCATGAAAGTCCGACGTCTTGCCGACAATGGTTACCACCGGCGTGCCGGCGGCGATCAATGCCTTCATGCCAGGGTCGTCCGCCGCACTGGTTGCCTTGCGGCGTGTCATGCCGAAGGCACACAGCTTCGAATGCCGCATCGGCGTCGTCTGCATGCGTTCGAAGAACTGCGCGTCCTTCTCGTTTGACAGCGGGTAGCCTCCCTCGATGAAGTCGAACCCGAGGCTGTCGAGGCGCTCGGCAATGAGCAGCTTATCTTGCAGCGAAAAGCTAACGCCTTCGCCTTGGCTGCCATCGCGGAGCGTGGTGTCGTAGATTTGAATGCGTCGCATGGTCGGGGGGCAGGATTCAAGAGCCAAGATTCGGGCGGCTGACCGGCCGAAATCTGAATCCTGAATCGCGATTCCTGTTTCAACAAAAAAACCCTGGGGCCGCTCACGGCTCCAGGGCTGACAGTTTCGATCCGTATTGCGTGCAGTCGCCCTAAAGCCGGTTCTCCGGGTTGGTAATTCGAATCGCGACCGTGGCGGGACTGCAGTGCATGATGCAAAGTCTAGAGCGCCGCTCGGCGAGCGTCAACGCTTAGCAGCCCGCTTGGCAGGCGCGACCGGCGCCGGTGGCGGATCGGTATAACGCAGTCCGTGAGCTTTGGTCTTGCGGCGGAACACCTTATCGCCGGCCGTCACATACAGCGTGTCGAGCTTTGGCCCGGCGAACACAACGTTCGACAGCGACCCCGGCTGCGGTTTGGCGATCACACCGCTCAGACGACCCGTGGGATCGAACATCTGCAATCCGAGGAACGAGGTGCAGAATACGCGCCCCGCGGTGTCAACCGTCATGCCGTCGGCCCGGCTGGCGGTCTGTCCCGGCGCGAGGGCGAGCGTGTAGTACGGCTGCTTGCAAGTCAGCGAGGCATCGTCCTCGATGCGGAACGCCCACAGATTCTTTCCGGCCGAGTCGGCAACCACCAGCGTCTGCTGATCGGGCCAGAGAATGATGCCGTTGGGGCGCTCGATCCCGCGATCGGCAATGCGTTTCTTTCCCTGCGGGTCGATATACCACACGCGGCTGTTCTTCGGATCGGTAAAGTACACCGCCCCGTCGCGGGTCACTACCAGGTCGTTGCTGTCCACCTCGTCGGCAATCGTGGTCGCCGCGCCCGAGGAATCGTAGGCGACGATCTTTCGATTCCCATTGGCGCAGGCATACAGCTTGCCGCCTGGGCCGAACATCAGCCCATTGGCAGCGCCGCTGTTCTCGACGAACACGTTCGTCTTGCTGCTCGCGACGTCGTGCTTGTAGATGCGATTGTTGGGAATGTCGCTGAAGTAAACGTTTCCACCGGCGTCGACCGCGGGGCCTTCGGTGAACTTGTAGCCCTCGGCAACCTTTACCCACGCTTCGTCTTCGATGAGCACGTCGCCCAGGGGCATGTCCTGAGCGCTTGCCGAGGAAACGCAGGCAGCGAGTACGGCAACGAACGTGGCGGGACGAAATCGCATAAGACCCTCGCGGAATCGTGACAGCGAGGGTATTGTGACAGCACGCCGGCGCGCTGGCCAGTCCCACGGCGACGCTATCGCAGCCGTCGTCCCAAAACGAATCCCACCACGGCCGCCAAGGCCAAGACAATCAGCGGGCTGCTCGTCCGCTGCCACATTTCGAACCGATCAAGCATGGTGCGCGGCCGCCGGGCGCTGCGTGTGTGCTGATGAAACTCGCGCTCGGCGGCGCGGCGTCCTTGTTGCTCAAGCCGAGCGGTTACACTGTTGCCAGCCGAAACCATGACCTCGCTCCTTGTGTCGCGCCTACCGGTAGAAACGTGGAACCTGAACGGTTGAAATGCAATCGATATGCCAAGATCTCAAAAAGCTTGCACCCAAGGAGCCATGAACGTGACGAGCCGTATCTCGCTAATAATGACGGTGCTGATGCTCGCCAGCGGCACGTCGATCATGGCTGCGGATAAGCCCGCGTTTCGGGCCGGTTTTGCCGAGCGCGATATCACGCCCGCCCTAGGGATGGAGCGTCCCGGCGGCTACTCGAAGGCATTTCACACGTCGATCCACGATCCATGCAAGGTGCGGGCCGCGGTATTCGACGACGGCGCGTCACGAGTAGCAATCGTAGGGCTCGATGCGCTGATGATCGGGCGCCCGTCGGTGGTCGCCGCGCGCACTACGATTCACGAGCGAACCGGCATGCCGCCCGAGTCGGTGCTGATCAGTGCCTCGCATTCGCATTCGTCGGGCCCCACCGGGATGGTGCTGCCGGGCGAATTCGACGACGCGCCGCCCGCGATCCGCGCGCTCGCCTACGAAAAAACATCGTGCGCCAACGCCGACTATTTGAAACAGGTTGAACAAGCGATTGCTGACGCCGTATGCGAAGCGTTCGAGAAGCGTGGCGCGGCAACGGCCGGCGTGGGCTTTGGCATCGAGGACCAGGTGGCATTCAATCGCCGGTTCCACATGCGCAACGGGCTCACGTTCACCCATCCTCGACCAGGGAATCCCGAGATGCTCGACGTCGCCGGGCCGACCGATCCGCAGGTCGGCGTCGTCGGCGCGTGGAACGCCGACGGGAAACTTACTGGTTGCATTGTGAACTTTGCCTGCCACGCCACGACCAGCCCCGCCGGAGCGTCGGCCACTTACATCTACTATCTCGAGCGCGTGATTCGGGGCACATTTGGCAACGACGTGATCGTGGTCTTCTTACCGGGCGCTTGCGGCGACATCACGCAGGTCGACAACCTTTCGCCGTTTGCGCGCCGCCGGGGCGACGACGACGGCTGGTTCGTCGGCGGACGAATTGGCGCCGAGGCGGTGAAAGTGCTGTTGAGCATTCCGCGTGGCGAGCTGGTGCCCGTCGCGGCACGCACGACGACGCTCGAATGCAAGCGCCGCGTGCCGCGCCCTGATCGTGTCGCGCATTGTGAAAAAATCGTTGCCCAGGACCCGGCGAAAGTCGGCACAACCGACTGGGTGTTCGCCAAGGAGATTCTGCTGCTGGATTACCTGGTGAAGAAAGCGCCGGAGAAACAGGTAGAGATTCAGGCGGTACAGGTCGGTCCGGCGGTATTCGTCACCAACCCGGCCGAGTACTTTTGCCAGTTCGGACTCGACATCAAGGCCGGCAGTCCATTTCCGTTCACGTTTCCGGTGGAACTGGCGAACGACTGCGTCGGCTACGTGCCGACCGAAGAGGCGCTAGGGCCGCGCGGCGGCGGCTACGAAACGCGGCTCACGTTCTATAGCAACCTGGAACCGAATGCAGGACGCCGCATGGCCGAGGCGGGCGTCGACCTGGCCAAGCAACTGACGCCGGGCACGGCGCCGACGTTTGGCCCCGCACCGCCGTTCAAGGCCGACGCTTGGGGCTATGGCGCGGTGCCACCGGAGCTGGATTGAGATGCCGAATCATCAGGGCACGCCGAGCGACGCACCGCCGAAACGTCCCCGCATCGTCGCGATTGGCGAGATCATTTGGGACTTGCTCCCCTCGGGCGCACAGCTCGGCGGCGCGCCAGCGAACTTTGCACTCGATGCGCTGGCGTTGGGAGGCGATGTGCGGCTGATTTCGCGCGTCGGGCGCGATCGACTGGGTGAACAGGCCCTGGCAATCTTTCGCGAGCGTGGCCTGCCGTCGGACACCATCCAGCGCGACGACACCGCGGCCACCAGCACCGCCAGCGTCAAGCTCGACGCCCACGGCCATCCCCATTTCGTGATTCACGAGGACGTGGCCTGGGACCGGATCGTTGCAACGAACGACGATCTGGCCGCCGTTGCCCAGGCCGATGCCATCTGTTTCGGCACGCTCGCCCAGCGCACTGCGGCAACTCGCGCCGCGGTGCAACGGCTGGTGGCGGCCGCGAGCGTGACGTCGCTGCGGATGCTGGACGTGAACTTGCGACCGCCGTACGTTTCGGCCGAGGTGGTCG